>CAZAQQ010000080.1:4704-7338 GCA_964487485.1 uncultured Candidatus Bathyarchaeia archaeon
GGTTTCTAGGTCCTAATGGTTCTGGAAAAACCACGACTATTAGGATGCTCTGTGGCTTGCTAACACCTACCGAAGGAACCGCGAAGGTTGTGGGCTACGATATCGCTAAAGAACCCGAGAAGATCAAGCAACGTATCGGGTACATGCCTCAGAGGTTCAGCCTATATGAAGATTTGACTGTCTACGAGAATTTAGATTTCTTCAGCAGAATCTATCGCGTGCCGATAGAGAAACGGAGTGAGAGAATTGAAGAAGCGCTTAAGCTAACTCAACTACAAGATGTGCAAAAACAGCTTGCAGGCACGTTGTCGGGAGGCATGAAACAGAGACTGGCTTTAGCGTCCGCCTTAGTTCACGAGCCCAAACTGCTATTTCTGGACGAACCCACGGCTGGAGTTGACCCGCCTTTGCGGAGGACTTTTTGGTCATACTTCAGGGAGCTGAATAGGACAGGAGTCTCGGTTTTCATCAATACCCATTATATGGATGAGGCTGCGTTATGCGATCGTCTTGGAATTATTTTCAACGGTCGTCTTATTGTCGCCGACACACCTCACAACATGAAGAAGACCATTATGGGCGGAGAAGTGATTGCGGTTACTCCGTCTGATGTCGAAAAAGCTTCGGCAGTTCTAAGAACCCTTGAACATATCCGCAAGATCGAAGTAAAGGGAAACAGCGTGCTGCTCCTCGTTGATGATTCTGCTCAAGCACTGTCAGAAATCCCAGTAGCTCTTGAGAGGAACGGAATAAGAACATTTGAAGTTAGAACTGTTGAGCCTACGCTGGAGGATGTTTTCATGAAGATTGTGAGTAAAGGAGGATAGTTCTTGGCCTTTGATTGGACAATCTTAATGATGAAGAAAGAAGCGCTACATTTAGTTAGGAACCCTAGAGTACTTGCGATAGCCCTGCTCATGCCTGTGTTGTTAATTACTCTGATAGGCTTCGCTTTCAGCGGCGAGGTAAAGCATATTTCAACGGTGATTGTCAACGAAGACCGTGGGGAACTTGGCTGGAAGCTCATAGACGCCATCAGGCAGAACGATGTTTTCAGAATAAAGTATTATGCAAACGATCGGGCTCAAGCTGAAAAATTGATCAGAGACGGCTTAGCTAAAGCCGCGATAGTGATCCCCCAAGGATTTGAAGAGAACGTTAGGACTGTTGGTGGATATATTTACGTGCTTGCAGACGGAACAGACCCAATGAGCGCCGGAGCCATTTCTTCTGGTGCACAAGTTACTGCGTTAAGCTTTTCCCCGATAATAGCTGTAAGAACAAGCAACATAGCTCTATTCAACCCTACTCTTCGATACATAGACTTCATTTCCCCAGCCATTATGGGAACTATTGTCCAATTCATTCCTACGTTCTTGTTGGCGGTATCTATCTCCAGCGAAAGAGAAAGGGGAACTATTGAGCAGCTAATCGTAACACCTATCGGGGGATTCGATATTCTCCTCGGAAAAATACTTGTTTATGCAGCAATTGGTTTCCTAGACGCCTTATTTGTACTTGTGATTTCCGTTTTTCTCTTCAATTTAGTGGTAAGAGGCAGCATGCTTCTGGTAGTGGTTTTCATTCTTGTATTCCTAGCTGCCTGTTTGGGCTTGGCCACATTCGTCTCAGCTCTGTCCAAGAATCAAATTCAAGCGGTACAATCTATAATGCCTACAATTTATCCAACGATCTTCTTATCAGGCGTGTTCTACCCGATAGAATCTATGCCTGAGTATGTTCGCCCCTTCTCGTACTTCGTACCTCTTACCTACATGAACCATGCCCTAAGGTCGGTGATGATCAAAGGCGTGGGCATAGAAGCCGTGGCGATGGATTTGCTAGCCCTAAGCCTCTACGCTACGATCATGCTATTGCTAGCCTTAGCCACATTCAAGAAAAAGCTGTAGTGAAGTATTCGAGGATGGCGCCAATGCCATGGGCTGATGCCAAGCCATCATCCGCCTAAGAGCAAACCGTCTAAATAATAGAGAAAGAAGACGGCGTCTAGGGGCTGCTGGTTTTACTGCATTCTGGAAAAGGGATGCGGGTAAACTTTATTCCTTCACATTGTACGCTCTGACAGTATCAAGGCAATGGGCAACATGATTAGGCTGCTAACCAACAGGACCAACAGGCTAGAAGCGACTACATCAAACCCTAGACCAAGATAGATGATTCGTCTGAGCGCCTCATTTCCATAGGTCCAAGGTAGAAAAGACGATATGGCCCGGCCTGCTTCCGCAAGGGATTGCCGGGAATCAGTCGACGCAGTAAGCTGAAAGAGAGGAAAAGTAATGGCGATTTCTAGCACAGTCAGAGTTGATGAAGAACGAATTCTTGATGAGATAACCAGTCCCAACGACAGTGTAAAAAGGCCGATTAACGAAGTTGTCAAAAAGATCAGTAATATGCTTCCACGTATGACCAAGCCAATTAGTCCAAAAATGAGCAACATTAGCAGGGTTCGAAACAATGTCAGAAGAAGTGCTGATACAATCTTCCCTAAGTAGATCGACAAAATGTTTGTAGGGCTAAGCAGCAACCTTGGGAAAGTGCCACGCTCACGCTCTCTGCTCACTGCGTTCAGTATGTCATCAAAGGCACCCAGTATGATGATCATCCCCAGCATTC
>CAZAQQ010000081.1:0-5254 GCA_964487485.1 uncultured Candidatus Bathyarchaeia archaeon
TAGGACTAGCTGAAGCAGGGATAGAAAGAGCTGGAAGATGGCTCCAAGGAGCCTCCAGAGCGCTTCAAGACGCACGATGGGACGATGCAGTCTACTCCTCCCAGATGGCTGTCGAGCAATCAGCGAAAGCAGTTCTCATCGCATTAGGAATAGACTTCCCAAAAGAACATGATGTGAGCATAGTCTTTGAAGAGTTGGCTAAACGATTAGACATACCAGAGTGGTTTAGACGCAAGGTCCCGGAAATAGTGGAGGCTGTAGCTGAACTTGCAGAGGTGAGAGGCTTAGCAGGCTACGGATTCGAAGAGGGAATCGGAGTTGAGTACTTCAGAGACTACGCACCTGAAGCCTTCGAGAAAGCAAGGGAAGTGCATGAAGCTTGCTCCAAACTTCTAAGAGAGGCCATTAAGCGTTAGCAAGGCATCAAGGCGAAATGGTTGAACTAAAGGACACAGCTTGCGCGATTCCATACAAGATCTATGTGAAGTTTAGCGGCTGTCTACTCCTTGTGTTCATAACGCGCATTCAGTAAGGCGGTAGATTTTTAAATGCAGGTAGCTTCGATAGTGCTGAAGAAAATCCGGATGGGATAGCATATCAAGAAGGCTCATTCAATAATCATTTTAAGCGCTTTCGGAATCCTCTGCTTAAACCTAGTTCTAGAGATTGAGTTGCTTCCCTTGCTCTATAGAGGAATACCTCTGCCTTTCAAAGAATCAGGCAAACCAATCGGAGGCGTACTTCTCCCGGCCACATTCTTCAACGTACTGCTAATTGCAGCCGACATATTCGCGTTCGCGTATCTACTTCACAAAGCCGGATTCAACCTTGGATTGATCCCCAAGACAAGGAACGATTGGCTAGACGTTCTAGTCTTCTTCATTTTCTTGGTATCTGGCATGTTAATGTGGTATATTCCCATTTGCTTCTTGGCTTTTCTAATCTCAGCTCTTTTTCTCGCTGCCGCTCAATTGTCATAGAGTGCCTCTGTCCATTGTAGAGTTAAAGCATGAGATAGTGAGCCAGTCCCACTTGGTTCGTCAACTGATAGCCGTCCTTTCACCTAGCTCCAAGGGTACGCAGGCTTCGACGGCTGAACCGAGCCTACAGTCCACTGTGAACTAACAAAACTGCTACACGCTGTTGGGACTCCGAACTTTAGGCTTCGCAGATACCCTTCTATGTTTATCGGCTTCACTGGGACAGGTGTGTTCCATCTGCTGTATAATATTTTACACCTTCATCTATGGCGATGTAACACTCCATGTTTCTATCTGTTCCAGAGTCGAAGAGGAAAATGAAAACAACCTATTTTTGCGAGTATCCTGATAAGTCTTATAGAAAATTAAGTCGGGCTTGTCAGGGGTTTTCCCACATAGGCGTAGACATAGATCTTTCAACAAAGATGGCTGCCTATGAATCCCGGTTCCCCGCAACAAGGACCTCATTTTCTCACTCCCTGCATGTGAATATCAACTCTCCAGTCGCACCACGCTGTTTTAATTCGGCTAATTTCGCAGAATCCAGACTTAACAAAAATAGTCCTAGCATGGTTTTCATCAGTTTCGACGTTTATTCTGGGAGATAAGGCGTCGAAACCACCGTGAACGTTTGAAAAGGGGATGACACGACCAAAGAAATGCACCTTGTTTCTGATTTTACTGAATACAACAATCGTTGCTTCTCTAAGTCTAAATGATGGAAGACTTTGAATGAAGAAACGCCACAGTTTCAATCTTTTTCCTTTTGGTCCATAAAGGTAAACATGCATAATTCCTCTAGACTTCACGAGTTTTGCGTTCGCTTCAAAGGAGTTTTCCAAGTCTCCGGTATGGTGTAGCACGCCGAAGGCAAATACAACATCAAAGATGCTTTGCCTAAATGGAGGGTGCAATGCATCTGCCAACACCACATCAACCCCGGTCTTCTTCGTTTCTCTGACACCGTGCAAAGAATAATCGTACGCAACAACTTCAGCACCCAACTTTTTGAATGCGTAAGACCACCTCCCATTTCCAGAACCCACATCTAATACTAGCTTGCCGAGGATATCTCTAGACGAAAGTCCCAACTCGTCCAATAATATTCTTTCGCACAGCTCTCTAAATCTTGGATTAGACAAAAGCCAAGGAGAATCTTTTAGCCTGTCCCACTGATAATCAAAGCTGTCTCTGGTTTCCCCTACACTCGATTTCATTTAGGACACTTCCATAGATTTCCACATATTTCTTCGCTGTAACAGCGTTGTGCGATCTCTTCTTAGTTGTAAGATTGGAGGAACCCACTTCGCTCGGTACTCCTCGGCCACTCCAAGGTTCTTAACGACCCAGCGTGCAAGTCGGTTTTGACAACACAACCCAGAAAATTCTCTTCCTCTCTAGGTCATTATTAAGTCATTATTCCTCTCCATATGCGCTGTCCCTTAATTCCTAGTTATTTAACTTGACGCCTCTAAAAAATTTCAAATTTCATCTCCGAATATGATTCCTTTCATATTTCTATAATTCATAGTCTGGTACACGATATACCTATTCGACTTGATTCCTCAACCATTCAATCGTTAGTTTCAAACCCGCAGAGAGCCGAGTATGAGGCGCCCATCCGAAGGAATTATGTGCCTTCGAGTAGTCATACTTCATTCTTGCAATATCCTCAGGCTTTTTAGGGCTGTGCTTTGGCCGAACGTCAGCCCCAGTTAGGTCGCTGATCATGCGGTAGAGTTTGAGGATGCTAGTTTCTATGTTCGTACCTAATATGAATATATCTCCGTCGCCACTTTTAGATTCCATTGCAGCTATAACTCCTTTCACTATGTCTTTGACGAAGATGAAGTCCCTAGTCTGCCTGCCGTCGCCGTCTATTGTTGGAGGTATTCTTCGTAGAAGTTTAGTAGAGAACTCCGGTATTACAGGTCGCCAGCCCAGTTTCTCGTTTACTCGTTGTCGTGGCCCGTAGACCGAAGCGAATCTCAGGGCAACGCTCTTGACGTTATGCACTTTAGAGTAAACTCGCAAGAGGTGTTCACTTGCCAGCTTATGTATGTCGTATGGAGTAGAAGGACTCGGAGGGAATGTTTCGTCAACGGGAAGGGTCTCCGGGTTTGAAACTATTCCTGTGTTGCTTGCGAAGACCAATTTAGCCCCTTTGGCTTTCGCAAGTTCCAGAGCATTCAGAGTTCCGATCAGGTTTACTTCACAATCTCGACGGGGGTTTGCGAAAGAAATCTGGCGAGGATAGCACGCCAAACAGTATATCTCGTCGACTTCTGAAGGTTCAAACAGGTTTACAAATGATGTTGAAATATCGTGGCGAATAGTGGTTATCTTTGAAGCAACCGACTCTAAGTTGCTAAGGTAGCCGTTGCTGAAATCGTCGACGACGGTAACAGTTCTTCCAAGCCTGAAAAGCTCTTCAACTAGATGGCTTCCGATGAATCCTGCGCCACCTGTTACGATTGAATACTTACTCGTCATATGCAGACCCGCTGAAGGAAAGTCTCAAGCGTGAAGGCATCCCAACACTTGTTGATCTGGACAGTTGAAGGAGAATCAGCTTCAATGGCGGTCTCATAGTAACTGCGGTCAAGATACCCTGATGAGACCAGTAACCCGTCAAGAACAGAGCCCTCCAGCAATGGGCGCAATTCGTCCATTACTTGTCCTAAGGATGGGCCGAAACCTTGTTTCGGTTTCTTAAGGGTCGCAGGGGGAACTAGGTCTTCAACAGCTTTGCGGAACAGAATCTTAGTTCTTCCAGACGTAGGATCATACTTCAACTCGGATGGTACGCGCAACGAGAAGTCGATGAGCTTGTCGGCAAGCCACGGATAGTATATGCGAAGGCCAAGTTTGCTCTCAAGTCGAGCGAGAGGAATAAAGTTCTGGCGGCATTTCGCATTGTAGTCCGCTATGAAGATTTGTTCGAGGGTGGATAGCCCGTTATTGCCGAAGAACGGAAATAGGTTATTCCAGTTAATTTCAACTTCCTTCAGTTTTTGCCCAAACATCTCATCGGAGTCAACGTAGTCATTCGGATGTGCGCCTTTCAGATAGGATTCGACGCGGCTACATCCGTTATTGATAAGTTGCAAGACTTTCTCGTATCGGAAGCCATAGCCTCCGAAGAACTCGTCTACGCCTAAACCATCGAAAACGTGTTGAATGCCGCAGTCTCTCGCGAACTTCAAAGCGTCATAGTAGTAGCAAGCTGCTCGGTAGGGTTCATCCAGAGGTTCATTGGCGGGGGCAGTCGAATCCAGAATCCTATTCTTTATGTGAACTTTGTGTTCAACACCAAGGTATTCAGCGGCAACGTGAGCAGATTCAATTTCATCGTTTTCTCCTCCAAACCCAAGAGTGACAGCTTCAGGCTGATAGCCAAGCTTGAGAAGGATTGCAAGTATCCCGGTGGAATCAATTCCTCCGCTGGAAAGTACACCTATATGCGATTTCTCTGGAATGCGAGAGACGATAGCCCCAATAATGTCGAACAACTGTTGCCTTAGAAGAACGCTCAAATCTTGAGTTGATAGTGTTAATTTGCCAATTTTGAAATCTTCAGTTGTAAGTTTCCTAGAATCGGAGATCTTCTTTCTACCACGGATGAATGACTGGTCTGATGGATTGTATCGCAGCGTTAACCATGTCTTCAAAAGGGCGAGGTCGAGTCTACCTTCCAGCAATTTCCTCACACATATTGAGTTGATGCTTAGCTACAATGGCAACTTGTGATTCATGTTTAACATTAACAGTAGCCTCTTGACATAGCTTTCTCAAGCTCATGAATACCCGCTTCTCAGGTTGGTAGGAACAATCGTTTTAAGGCTCTGCTGAGCGAATGAAGCCTGCTGAGTTGGAAGGATCTAACAAATTTTCTGAACTGAGCATCATGCAGCTTATAGTATGGATCGCCACGTTTGGTCAAAGGGGACAGCAAATAATCGGTCAGAATCTTCACCCAAGCCATGCGTGAGACTTCTCCATCTTTCCAAAACCCGTAAAAAGTCCTGGCAAGTGCGAAGAGTGGATGATAGCCTAAGCATCGCATCATAGGCCCCCACTCAACAAACCTATGACTGTAGCCCAGTCTCCCTAAGTGTTCATACTGCAGGTTGTTCAAAACAGCGACTTTCCTGTCTCCTCGAATAGCTTCATACACTATCCACGATTCATAGCCGTAAACTTCTGGAAAGTGCCAGCCTGTTTCCGCAGAAATTCTGAACGTATAAAACGCCCGCTTCCTTCAGGGATCTTGA
>CAZAQQ010000081.1:5264-7323 GCA_964487485.1 uncultured Candidatus Bathyarchaeia archaeon
CGAAAAGGCAAGCTACGCGTTCGGCGTAGTGAGGTGGGTAGATGCAATCGTCTCCGCTTATCATCATCAAGGAGGGCGTCCACCGTTGATTAAGAACGTAATCCAAGAGCCGATTCCAGTTGTTGACTATGCGTCTAGAATCGTAATGGGGTTTGGGGTCGCGCAAGTAATGTACCTTGCCATTCAAGTTCACAGGAGATGAAATTGGAGAATCATCTAAGATAACTATGGCCTCAGGCAGCCTTGTCTGCGATAACAATGAATTCAGAGTTTGCGTCAGTTCTCTGGTCCTGCCGTGTGTTGAAATGATAACTACGTAGTCGAGTTCCCCACTCATCTAGCATACCTCTCACATATTTCCAAATGACGCTTGGCGACTATCTCAGCCGCGTGATGTTCAAGAACCCACTCTCTTGATTCCTTGCCTATACGATCGCGAAACGCTGGGTCGAGACACTGAGAAAACTTTTCCGCGACTTGATCAGGCGTTCTGGCTTCTAGGATAGGCGCGAGTTCACCAAAGAAGTGCAACATGTAGGTACGCTCGAGGTGCATTACTACGGGCTTCTCACATGCCATGGCCTCAGGACAAGCTGTTCCATAACTGCCCAGTATAAACTGGTCAGCTACCACATCCACGGCATTATAAAGCTCTATGAGCTTGGGTTTCGGGGAGAGTGGAATCCATTCTACGAAATTCTTCAAACTTAGATCCTGAATTAACTTTTCAGATTTAGCCAAATCGTTCCCCCATTTTGCCAAAAAGAGCCTAGAGGATATATGTGGATTCCCATCCATGAATTTCCTGAAGCCTCTTATGAGAATATCATTTCCCTTCTCAACCCAGTATTGCCGCGCAGGACAGTAGACCAGGAAATCAGCGTTCAAGGCGTCGTGATAATTATGAGATGCCCTTGGAGAATATCGGTTAGTGTCTATTAGAAATGGGACTTTCTCAAGGCAGTCATTCGGAAAACGATAGCGAAAGATTGTGTCGGGATTCGTAACGACTATACACTTGGCTTTTCGATAGGCTCGTCGCATAAGGCGCATACGAAGACCTGGCAGGCTCAGGTATCGTATAGCACCGGCATCGAACGCGGCGAAGGGTCTGCTTGAGAACTGGGCGTAGATTGGGAAAGGTACATGAGCCACTATGAAGTCGAACTTGCGCATTTCTCGAATGATTCTGAGAGCTCTCTGAGGTTTGGAGAATGGAGGCGTTCCCCGGAGATCGAGTACATGGACCCAATCAGGCATCGGACACAACTTGTCTAAAGCCTCCAGATTTGGATCGTAGAGATTGCCGATCGTCGACTCAGGGAAAGTTCCAAGTTCCCAGTGAGGCAGAGCGGTTACATGACAAGGCCTGTAGATATAAAGTTCTACGCTGAAACCCTTTGCTGTGAGGGCCTCAACTACTGGAAAAGCGTCGTTCGCCATATTGCCAAAGTGCGCAATTCTCAAATTTGACTCCCAGAATAGGACTGTAGCACCTACATAAAATTTGAATTGATCGTGAAAATCGTCTCCTAGGCTCTCCTCGTTATTCCATTTTCAAGATAGGGCTTACGCACAACAAATATAGCTTTTCGATCTGATAAACAGCATTCATGCCTCAAAGCCGGATTAGAGTCATCATTACCGAATGATTTTTCACGCAATCTGCTTCACGATTCTATTCGAATGATCGTCAACAAGCAAGGAGTGAACCAACCAAATCGACCAGGGCCTGCCATCTTCTTCCAACAAAGCCTCTGGCCAAGTGAACATCGTGCGCATTCACAGCCCTCAAGAACCTCAACATCACCAAGTAAACGATGCCTCCGACAAGAAAATAGAGGGGAAGAAGATACTTGCTATATAATAGAAACTGAGAACCTAGAACACCAACAGCCATGACCGAACTGGCAACCCAGCTCTTCCACAAAGCTTCATCATCAAAACTGACTGCAAACAGCCTCATCCACCTCAAGACCACCAACATTAATGCCAAACCGAGCACCATTGCGACACCTCGAAGAATAGCGGCTCCAAAAGCTCCGGTCAAAGGCAAAAG
>CAZAQQ010000082.1:0-1628 GCA_964487485.1 uncultured Candidatus Bathyarchaeia archaeon
TAAATGAGCAATTGTTAACCTTAGCGCCTCCGAACCTAGACTCAAGCTACCTCGGGGGCACCGTTCCTCTACATCATCCTGTTGAGAAGAAGGCGTTAGGAATAGCGAAGGAATTGTTGGAGGCGCTGAAGGGCCTAAGAGGCTATGTAGGATTTGACTTAGTCTTGACGGGAGAAGGGCCTGTGATAGTGGAGGTTAACCCTAGGCTTACTACATCCTACGTGGGCCTCAGAAAAGTTGTAGATGCTAACCTCTCCAAGCTGTTGGTCAATAGCGTTTTGGAAGCCAGTCTTCCCGAAAGGATCAAGCTACTTGGCTACGCCGTTTTCTCCAAGGTTAAAATTCGAAAGCCAACTGCAACAGCCCTTAGAAGGACGTATTCAATGGCAGAGGTTGCGACCCCACCTTTTCCCGTTGGAAATTCCCCCCACTCATACACACTTCTAGTGACACACTGCCCCACATTGAAGCGAGCCAAATCTTCACTTGAAAGGGCTAAAAGAAGCCTTTTGACAATCATTCGGAAAAGTGTCTGAATATGGCAAAGGTTCTAGGCTGGGACATCGGCGGGGCTAACACGAAAGCTGCTTTCTTGGTGACCAAAAAAGGCTTTGTGCAAGAGTTGAAGACTGGCACTGAGTTTTTTCCAATTTGGATTAGGGGGAAGGAGCATCTTCCAAGCGTATTGAGAGGACTTAGGGAGAAGCTCGCCGGTTCCGTTAGTTTAGATGCTGTTGGAGTAACCATGACGGCTGAGTTGTCTGACATTTACGAGACAAAAAGAGAAGGTGTTAATCACATTCTTAGCTGTGTGGGACAGGAGTTTCTTAACTGTCCAATATTCGTCGGTGATGTTGAAGGAAACCTGAAGACCTTCAAAGAAGCGAGAGAAAAGCCTCTCACAGTTGCAGCTGCTAATTGGCCAGCAACCGGTTGGATGGTGGCGCAGTGGATAAGAAACTGCGTCATAATAGATGTCGGAAGCACCACCACAAGCATAATACCTGTATTAGAAGGTAAGCAAGTGGCTTCGGGGAGGAATGATTTCGAGAAACTTGTCAACGGTGAATTGGTTTACACTGGAGCGCTTAGAACAAACGTAGCCACGATAGTTTCAAGAATCCCCGTCGGAGATGTAACCGCGCAGGTCTCCTCAGAGCTATTCGCTCTATCAGCCGACGTTCACTTGATCCTAGGCAATATTTCCGAAAAAGAATACACCACTGAAACAGCGGACAATAGGGGTAAATCGAGGAAGGAAGCTATGGCTCGGCTTGCAAGAGTTGTATGCGCGGACGAAGAAATTCTTAGTGAGAGCCAAATCATCAGAATTGCTAACTATGTCTGCGAAAAGCAAGTGGAGCAAATTGTCGAAGGCCTAAAGCTGGTTTGCGACAGGGTAGGGCGTCACACGGAGGGAGAAATGTCGATTGCAGTGGCAGGTTTAGGTAGACGTTTCCTAGGAAAGAAAGCGGCTGAGAAGGCGGGTTTCTCCTCAATCATAGATCTAGGAGATTTATTGGGGTCTGAAGCAGCTTTGGCCACGCCTTCAGTTGCAATAGCGTTAATGGTGGCTACAAAGTTAGAAGGGAGGCTGATTAAATGGAAGCGGCTATCAAAGTCGGCGG
>CAZAQQ010000082.1:1728-7294 GCA_964487485.1 uncultured Candidatus Bathyarchaeia archaeon
CTTGAACCTTCTTGGGATGTAACGTCCGATTCGATAACAGGTTACCTCGCCAGTTTGCTTGGAATAAAGATGATTGTTTTGGCCAAGGATGTAGACGGGATCTTCACTAGCAATCCCAAAACTAGCCGCGCGGCAAGACTTATTCCTGAAATATTTGCTGAAGGATTGCTTAGTCGTACGAGGAAAACCTGCGTCGACAAGTACTTGCCCAAGATTCTAATTGCCAATGCTCTGCAGTGTTACGTCGTTAATGGCAAATACCCTGAAAGACTGCGCCGAATTCTCGAGGGAAGGCCTACTGTCTGTACACTTATCAGAGCCTAGGATCTAAACCCCGAATTACGCTGGTCAAATCTTGGACTAGAGTTCCTAGAACCTGCCCTCTAAGCCTGTCACTGTCTTGGCAGACTGCTTTCCTAACGCCGACAACATCAAAGCCAAGCCTATGTACTGTAGAGATGTCGTTTCTATCTAGGGATCCTGCTATAGCTGCCAGTAAACCGTATTCATGTGATTCAACGACGAATTTCGCCAATTCTTGTTCAGGTATGAAGGCGAAAGACTTGCCACCGTCTTTGAGTTTCGTATCTATCATCACACCGCCTGAATCAGATTTACGGGCAACTTCAGGAAGCGTCAAAGGGTTGAGAGACGCGATTTTTTGGAAATCTGCATAGCCCGCAGCAATCACTTTGACTGAAGCCTTGTACCCCTTGACAGCTTTCGAAACTTCTCTCATCAAGTATACTGCCTCGTCTATTGTCTTCAGTCCATAGAGTCCAGCCTTCACATAGTCAGCGCCAGAAGCAGCTGCGCCTAAAGCCGCTAGCGAAGCAGTTCCTGGCAGATTAGGCAGGTCACCAATCGTGGCACTGACCTCAACGAAGTCAGAGACAACTTGACGAACCCTCTTAATCACATCCGGAAAATTAGCTCCGAGAGAACCCTCCTCAGGATTCTTTACATCGACTATATGGGCTCCGCCTTTAACTGCTTCCAAAGCCTCAATGCGGTTGACCACACTGACAAGTAGCTTCAACATGCCTCTTCCTCACGAAGTTTGTGAGTGCATACATTAAGGCTTTTGCCTACAAGGCATGGAATGGCCTCCACGGAACTCAGTGGACGCGAACAACCTAGGTCAGGTTAATCGCACAATCATGCGGCGTTATATTTTTAAAATCAACAGGAAGTATACAGGTAGGTCGCCTAGTGGTGACGAAATGACTTCCCTAAAGGTTCTATTGCTTACCGGTAGAAGCCTTAGCCAAGCGAAAGGCAAGGAGTACGGTAAGCTTTCCAAGCAATATTTCGAAGGTGTTGCCACCTGCGAGTTGGATCCCGAAGACTTGAAGACCTTAGGTATTTCACCGGGTGAGAACGTTCGGGTTGCCACGAAATCTGGAAGCGTAGTAGTCAGAGCCGTGGCCTCAACCCAGTCTCCGCATAGAGGCTTAGCGTTTATTCCTTATGGGCTGTGGGCAAGCATGCTTTCAGATGTAGAAACCGATGGGACTGGTATGCCTTCTTTCAAGGGCGTCGAAGCTGAGGTAGTGCCTGCACGTGGTGAAAAAGTCCTAAGCTTCGAGGAATTAGTCAAGCAGATTTCTGGAGGAAAATAGAATCATGAGCGCGAAGGTTGTTTCAAACGTCGTATGTACATTCTGCGGATGTTGTTGTGATGACTTGGAAGTAACAGTTGAGAAAGGAAAGGTCAGCGGTGTGAAGAATGGATGCGCAATTTCAATGACCAAATTCCTAAACTACAATCTTGAGAGGCACACCTCTCCTTTGATCAGGAAAAATGGCGGGCTTGTGGAAAGTAGATTCGAAAAAGCAGTTGGGAAAGCTGCTTCAATTCTTGCCGAAGCGAAATACCCGGTACTCTATGGCTGGAGCTCAACAAGCTGCGAGGCTGTTAAGGTAGGGGTTGAATTGGCTGAAACAGTTGGAGGAATCATCGACAACACGACAACGGTCTGCCATGGTCCTTCAATACTGGGCGTACATGACATTGGCGAATCGAGTTGCACTCTTGGAGAGGTTAGGCATAGAGCTGACGTGATAGTGTATTGGGGCTGTAACCCCATTCACGCTCACCCTCGACACATGACTCGATACACGCTTATGAGTAAGGGCAGATTCAGGAAAAGTCGAAAGGAAAGGAAGCTCATCGTCGTTGATGTGAGGAAAACTGACACCGCAAAGCTAGCTGACTATTTCCTCCAGATAAAACCAAATGAGGACTATGAACTGCTTTCAGCCCTCAGAGTAGCCGTCAGAGGCGACGAAATTGATCAAGAAGCTGTCGCCGGAGTCCCCGTTGAAAAAATTGAGGAAATAGCCGACGTTCTAATCAGCTGTGAATTTGGAGTACTTTTCTTCGGACTTGGCTTAACCATGAGTGCAGGAAAACACCGAACCATAGACGCTGCACTATCGCTTGTTCGCGATTTGAACGGAAGAACAAAGTTCCAAATAATGCCGATGAGGGGACACTTTAATGTTACAGGATGCAACAAGGTTACGGCTTGGCAGACAGGCTACCCATATGCCGTAGACCTTTCTCATGGGTATCCAAGATACAATCCAGGCGAAACCTCTGCTGTTGACATCCTATCCCGCCAAGAATGCGATGCCGCTTTGGTGGTAGCATCAGACCCAGTCTCAAACTTCCCAGCTTCAACTTCGAAATATTTGTCCAATATCCCTTTGGTCACGATTGATCCTCATGTAACCGCTACAACCCTAGTTTCCGATGTTGTTTTTCCATCAGCTCATGTTGGAATAGAAACCGAAGGCGTAGTATATCGAATGGATGGTGTACCGCTGATGGCGAAGAGAGTGGTTGAACCGCCCGACGGTGTCAAGTCTGACGTAGAGATTCTTCAAGCTATTCTCAAGCAAGTCAAGAAGCTGAAGGGGGCTGCCTAGGATGGCTGAGCTTCTGCTCAGGAATGGAATTGTCTACGATCCCCTCAATGCAATTAATGGGGAAAGAATGGACATAGCTGTCAAAGATGGGAAGATAGTCAGCAGGGTAAGTCGAAAGGCAAGGGTTCTCAACGCTTCAGGCATGATTGTCATGCCTGGCGGCGTTGATATTCACTCTCACATAGCTGGGTCAAAGGTCAATGTTGGGAGGATGCTGAGGCCGGAGGATCATGAAAAAGATGTTGAAGCGAAAACCGCTGTAACCAGGGCTGGTGTAGGGCACTCAATTCCCTCAACATTTACTACAGGCTACCGCTACTCAAGGCTGGGATATACAACAGTCTTTGAGCCTGCAACGCCTCCACTGAAAACAAGGCATACGCATGAGGAGTTAAACGACACCCCAATGATTGACAAAGCATGTTTTCCGCTATTTGGAAACAACTGGTTCGTCATGGAATACCTTAAGGAGGGGCGAATCGACGAATGTGCCGCATACATCGCTTGGATGCTTAATGCGACGAAGGGCTATGCCATAAAGATCGTTAACCCTGGTGGGGTCGAAGCTTGGCACTGGGGTAGGAATGTGGCTGGTTTAGATGATGAAGTGCCAAACTTTGGAATCACCCCCCGCGAGATCGTGCGTGGGCTTTGCAAAATCAACAAGATGCTTAACCTCCCTCACACGATTCATCTTCACACAAACAACTTGGGAAAACCTGGGAACTACAGGACAACAATTGAGACTATGGATTGCGTTAGGGATTTAGCAACCGATGGCAGACCAAACATTCACATAACACACGTTCAATTCTGCTGCTTCAGTGGAACATCTTGGATAAACCTAGGCTCAGGCGCACCCGAAGTTGCAGACTATGTTAACAAACATCAACACGTCACAATTGACCCTGGGCAACTGGTTTTCACAGACACCACAACAATGACTGCGGATGGACCTTTCCAATATATCCTTTACAGGCTATCTGGGAACAAGTGGGTGAACGCTGACGTTGAAGCGGAGACAGGAGCGGGAATTGTCCCCTTCCGCTATAAGAAAAGCAACTATGTAAATGCCATACAGTGGGGAACTGCGCTCGAGCTGATGCTTCTGGTGAAAGATCCTTGGAAAATCTATCTGACCACGGATCATCCAAACGCGGGTCCATTCACAGAGTATCCCAGAGTGATTTCATGGCTCATGAGCAAGAAGGCTAGAGAGAAGCTTATTGCTAAGATTAATAAAAACGCTAGGAGGCGCCTGGACTTACCAAGCATAGACAGAGAATACACATTCTCTGAAATTGCTATCGTGACCAGAGCTGGCACAGCCAAAGCGTTGGCGCTAAGAAACAAAGGCCATCTAGGCGTTGGAGCAGACGCCGACATAGCAGTTTACGATATTGACATGAGGAAAGTGGACCCGCCGAAAGATTATGTACTTGTGAGAAGGGCGCTGAAAAGAGCTGCCTACACAATAAAGGAAGGCGAAGTCTTGGTTAAGAACGGCGAGGTGGTTCAAAGCGCAATCGGTAAAACCTACTGGGTCAACAGCAAAGTTTCAGAGAACCTTATGAACAAGGTGGCTACAGATCTGAGAGCCAAGTTCGAAGATTACTACTCTATACGCATGGACAACTACCCGGTTGAAGAAGAATTTCTTGCAGCTTCAAGAGAAATCAAAGTGAAATCGGAGGTCTAGCATATGAAGGAGGTAGTTCTGTCCGTTAAGAGGGTTCCCGAAGTTCCTGTGGATGCTTCCCAAATATCTCCAGATTCTCTTGCGCAAAAATCTGCAACTGCAATCAAGCGGATAAAAATCTGGAATGGCAATCAAGAGGTAAACCTATCGCAAATTTTCGATGTGGAAGGAGATGCTAAAGTTCCACCCAATGAATTGACTGTCAAAATAGTAGGAAATACAACTAGGATTCGAAAAATAGGGTACGAAATGAAAGCGGGCTCGATAGTCATCGATGGGGACACGGGGATGTACCTTGGTGAGAAGATAGCGGGCGGATCGATAGTCGTGAATGGTAATGCCGGATCATGGCTGGGATCAAGAATGAAGGGAGGCACCATTGAAGTGAAAGGAGATGCAGGCGACTATGTGGGTTCTTCATATCGAGGAAGCACCAAAGGGATGAAAGGCGGAACCATAGTTGTTCACGGCAATGCGGGTGGCGAAATTGGATGTTGGATGAGAGAGGGAATGATTAGGATTCGAGGCAATACAGGTATGTTTCCAGGCATGCATATGAGTGGCGGAACCGTTGCAATAGAAGGAAGCTGCGAAGGAAGGGCGGGAGCCCAAATGACGGGGGGAAGAGTAGTAGTTGGAGGACATGTTCCCGCTGTGTTACCAAGCTTCACCATTGAAGAAGTTAGGCCGACGGTGAAAATTGGCGAAGAAAAGGTCGCAGGGCCCTTCTATGTTTTCTCAGGAGACATCAATGAAAATGGTAAAGGAAGATTATTCATAAACGTTAACAATAACCCAAACCTAAAGTGGTGTGAGAAATATCTCTAAACTCAGGAGGTTATTGAGAATTGACAATAAGCGTAAATAAAAAAGCACTCGAAATCTTCCGAGAGTTTATGAAGAACCCTGTTCCTTTTGCGGTGAATGTGGAAA
>CAZAQQ010000083.1:0-7235 GCA_964487485.1 uncultured Candidatus Bathyarchaeia archaeon
TTTATGCTAGTCTTATTAACACAATTTGCCAGAGGAAGAATATCTGGGGAAAGGATTTGAGATACACTGAGAGATTAGTAGATTATGTTTTAGACACGAAGTACGACAAAGTCCCAGCAGAAGTCATTAACCAAACGAAAATATGCATAATGGACTCCATCGGTTGCACTCTCGGTGGTTTTCAAACCACTTTAGGAAAAAACGTTGTCAAGGTCTTTAAGGAACTAGGTGGAAAGGGAAATTCAACAATCATCGGAGACGGCGGCAAGACGAACTGTGTTCAGGCCGCCTACACAAATTCCTATCTCTGCAACCTACTGGACTATGATGATACTTACAATGGCATGGGTCATCCGAACGATACTATAGTCCCTCCTGCCCTGTCAGTTGGGGAAGAAGCACATGTTTCGGGGAGAGAATACCTAACCGCGGTTGTACTTGGTTATGAGGTATCTATCCGCATAGGCCTAGCGATATGGCCTAGCCTTGAAAGGACGAAGAAAATTGCGCTTCCAATCCCACCTTGGCAGACTTTTGGTTCGGTAGTGGCTGCGGGCAAGCTTTTAGGCTTGAGTAGGACCGAGCTTGTAGATGCATTTGGAATAGCGGGTAATTATGCTCCTCTCTCCGTGAAGATTACCGGAAGACCGTTGAACATTAAAGATGGTAAAGTGGCACAAGCCTCTGCGAATGGTGTTCTAGCAGCTCTTTTGGCCCGTGCAGGCATAGTCGGAGATCGACGGGTACTTGACAAAGAGGCTTATTATTGGATAGCCGCGGGCTCGGATCGATGTGACTACGACAAAATGGTGGAAATGCTGGGAGAAAAATATCACATAATGGAGATTGCCTTTAAGCCTTATCCGTCTTGTAGATTCACCCATCCAACGCTGGACGCAGTGCGAGTAGCCGTTTCCAAAAACAAAATTGACGTAAAGGATATAGAATCAATCAGAATCAAAACGATTTCGCACTTGGCGCCTCCCTCTTTCTTCTCCGACCCTAATCCCACAACCATAGTAGATGCACAGTTCTGTGCGCCTTATGCAATCGCAATGGTTCTGCTTGGCATCCCTAGGGGACCTGATTGGTACTCGGAACACCAGATTAATAGTAAAGATGTTGCGCAGCTTGCGTCGAAAGTTAAAATCGAAGGAGATGAAAAAGAGGATAGACGGCGAAGTGAGGAGGGTAAGTGGGGCGCCACCGCTAGCGTCCACACCAAGGATGGCAGGACTGCTACTGAATATGTCAAGTACGCAAAAGG
Organism: uncultured Candidatus Bathyarchaeia archaeon; assembly: GCA_964487485.1. Classification (GTDB taxonomy): domain Archaea; phylum Thermoproteota; class Bathyarchaeia; order 40CM-2-53-6; family CAZAQQ01; genus CAZAQQ01. The sequence goes on from CAZAQQ010000083.1 coordinate 1,268, forward strand.
CGAGCCGGAAAACCCTTTGAACGTCGGAGAGCTAAGGCAGAAATTCAAGGAGCTGGCAAGGCCTATCGTCGGAAGCAAAGTCGATAGCGTAATTGATACTATTGTTGGGCTTGAGAAGATTCAGGACATGTCTAGGCTGTCGGAAATGCTACGTGCATAGTCTCCAGATTCTTTTGGCATTCGCATCATTCAAGATTCTTGTCCTAACATCGCTTGTAGACACACACGTCCATGTCGAGGCTTGACACCATATGATTTATTAGACCACGGATTCCCTCTCTTGGAGCAAGCTGAGCAATGTTGGCAGAATATCTTATTTCACGGCTTTGACGTTACTCAGAAAGGTGATTGTTTTTGGGAAAGCCTTGGTTGTCTGATAAATGGTGGGTTAGCCAGTACAACTTTGTCGATGAAGTACGCGCAGACTTAAGACTTCCAGAAAAGGTTACTGTTCATGATATTACTCTAAGAGATGGTGAGCAGCAAGCCGGCATAGTCTTCAGGAAGGATGACAAAATCAAGATTGCGAAAATGCTTGATGAAGTTGGAGTTCATAGAATCGAGGCTGGAATGCCAGGTATCTCCGCGGAAGACAAGGAGGCGGTTAAAGCTATAGCCCACAGCGGCCTAAACGCAAAAGTATTCTGCTTCTGCCGATGCATGAAAGTGGATGTTGACCTTGCCCTTGAATGCGATGTTGATGGGGTAGAGATGGAAATTCCATCCAGCGAGCACATAATAAGAGATGGTTATGGATGGCCTCTTGAAAAAGCGGTAGACCTGTCGGTGCAGGCAACTAAGTACGCTGCAGATCATGGGTTGCACGTAGCATTCTTCACCATTGATTCCACTAGAGCAGACTTCGACTGGTGGTCCACCATAATAACGAAAGTAGCAACCGAGGGCCATATGGACTCCATGGTGCTCGTCGACACCTTCGGCGTCTGCGCTCCAGAGGCAATCCGCTACTTCGTAAGGAAGGCGCGCCAGAAAATAAGCAAGCCCTTCGAAGCCCACTTCCACAATGATTTTGGGCTCGCTACAGCAAATACCTTGGCCGCAGCGTGTGAAGGCGTTGAAATCCTTCATACCACGGTCAACGGAATTGGCGAAAGACAGGGCAACACGGCCCTAGAGGAAGTGACGTTGGCCCTAGAGGCATTGTATGGAGTTAAGGTAGGCTTAGATTACAAGAAGCTCTATGAGCTTTCCAAGCTAGTTGAGAAGCTGTCTGGAGTGAAAATGCCCCCACAGAAGCCAGTCGTCGGGGACGGTGCTTTTAGGGTAGAGTCAGGCATAATTGCGGGATGGTGGTCCCGAGCTAAAGAACTGGGAAAGCCGCTAATAATGTATCCGTACACCTCTGATTCAGTCGGACAGAAAGGTGTTCAAATAGTCATAGGAAAGAAAAGCGGACGAGATTCAATAATATACAAGTTGAAGGAGCTAGGCCTACACGCTTCTGAAGACCAAATAGACGCAATTCTTAAGGAAGTTAAAGCTGAGAGCTTTGAAAGAAAGTCGGAGTTAAATGACAATGTCTTTATGGAAATCGTTAAGAAACACGGCAAGCAGAAAAAGTAGGAGCACAGCGAATTGACTGCTTGCTCATCGCGAAGACACTAGGCTACGTCTTTCGCTTAATACCTTGTTTTGGCCAAATGAATCAACTTTTGTGGCTCAAATGTGCTTCCGTTTGCAGACGTTTTCTTAGAAATGCTTTGAGGTCGCCTGCCTCTATTCTTTCCAGAAGAATGGGTGGAAGGGGTTCTGCGTCGATCATTTCTCCTGTGGTGAGGTTTCTAATTCTACCCGTTCCAAGATTGACTTCAAGCTCATCGCCTTGCTTAACTTTCTTCGTCACGTCTTTACACGTGATGGTTGGCAGGCCAAAATCAATTGCGGTTCTAATGAAGTCTCTACCAATGGACTCAGCTATCACTGCAGAGACGCCGAGGGCCTTAAATGCCATATAGGCTGCTGTATGAAGCCCGTGACCGCAGCCAAAGTTTCGTCCAGCGACTATCAAATCCCCTTTTGTGAAGTTTTTGTGGAATTCAGGATATGTTTCCGCCATGCAGTATTCCGCAAGTTTTTGCGGGTCTGTTATACCCGCTCGAATCACAGACATTGGGATTATGGCCTCGGTTTCTATGTGGTCGCCAAACTTCCAAGCCTTCCCCTTCCTAACTATCTGCACTTAACATCATCCCCTATTCACAAAAACTTTCTCGGGTCGGTAATCTTGCCACTGACTGCTGATGCGGCGACTGTGGCTGGGCTTCCTAAGTAAATTTTGGCCTTGGGACTTCCCATCCGACCTGGGAAGTTTAGAGGTGTAGACGCGATGCATGTTTCGCCAGCCGCAAGAGCTCCTAAGATGGCTCCACATCCAGCGCATGAGGGTGAAAGGACAACAGCATTTGCGTTCAAGAAGATTTCTATCAACCCCTCTCTAAGAGCTGCCAATTCCACCTCATAAGAGACTGGAGTTACGAGCATGCGGATCCTCGGATGAACTTTACGCCCCTTGAGTATCTTAGCCGCTATCCTCAAGTCCTCCATTCTTCCGCTGGCGCATGATGCGAGATTCGCCTGGTCGATCTCTACACTCTCTGTCTCAGCTATGCTCTTGACATTTTGGGGAGCCGGAGGCACTGCTATTTGAGGCTCCAGCTTCGAAACATCATATTCAATTTTTTTTTCATACAGGCTGTCAGGGTCACTGCTGACAGGCTTAAATGTTTTCTTCGCTCTTCCTTTCATATATTCCATGGTTTTTTCATCAGGGTTTATTATCCCAGTCTTTGCGCCAGCGTTGTTGACGGAGTTACATAACGCCATTCGTCCGTCAATGCTCATTTCGCGTATTGCAGAGCCGGAGAACTCAAGCACCTTGTATAGGGCGCCCTCTGCACCCAGATCGCCTATGATTCTCTGGCTTAGGTCTTTGCTCATTACGCCTTTGCTGAAACGCCCAGTAACATTAATCCTGTAGCTTTCAGGAACCTTGAACCACGTTTCTCCTGTCGCGAGCACTGAGATCATGTCGTATCCTAGCGCAACAGCGAAGGCGCCGAGAGCCCCTAGGGTTATGGCATGAGTATCATCAGCCGCGTAGAGCATTCCGGGCCTCGCATGCCCAGCTTCAGCCATGAGCTGGTGGCAAATCCCCCCGCGACCGTGATCGTAGAAGTACTTTATTCCCTGCTCTTTCACCCATTCTCTTACTGTTTTTTGCCCTTCGGCACCAGGTATGTCCTTCGGAGGGCTGAAATGGTCGAAGCTGATAGCGACCTTTTCGGGGTCGAATACTTTTTCCACTCCGATCTCCTTCAAAGCCCTTATGAACGTAGGCAAAAAGAAGGGTGGATCACCGAAGACTGCTATATCTGGCTTGGCTGTCACATATTCTCCGGCTGTAACCCTGTCTTTTCCAGAAGCTCTGGCAAGAATTTTCTCAGAGATTGTCATTCCCAACTCAGTCACCTACCTGCCTGTGGCTATCCGATTCTTACCTCATAATCGGTTTTTGAGAGCCTCTCAAATCCTCCGTCCTTAATCAGGAACGTATCGCTGAAGAAAGCCCCGCCAACCTTCGGTTTATGCACTCCCAGACAGACCGCGATCACCATCCCTGATTTCAAGGCCGCATCGTTTTGTTCAGTGATGAAGGGCTTTTCATTTTGTTCCAAGCCTATGCCGTGGCCAAACCCATATTCATGCTTCACGTAGTCTCCATACCCTGCTGCTCTGGCCTGCTGAATCGCCTCCTTTGCAACCCGTGACACGGCGACTCCGGGCTTCATGATCTCAACGGCCTTCTCGAAAGCCCCACGCGTCGCTTTCAGAAGCCTCTCTTTCTCTTTGGGAGCGGATCCGACTATGGCGGTTCTGCCAACTTCAGCCCAGTAGCGGCTTGTCAGAGCTAGAAATCTCGACATGATGAAGCTGCCCTCTTCGATTTCTACATCACCCACCGGTCGTAGGGCCTTCTCAGCATACGACCCGGTTGCAAACAGGAGGGAAAAGTCCTCTGCCCCTCCGAGCCTTGCTGCTCTATCAATGTGTGCAGCAACTTCGAATTCCTTCCTACCCTTTTGAGCGTTTTTCGCTAGGGCTGCATAAGCTGAGTCGGCCACGTTAGCTGACTTTCTAATTGCATTAATCTCAGCTTGGGTTTTGGTGACACGCATAGTCTCGTAAAAATCTGTAGCGTCTGTGAATTTAGTTCTCGGAAGGGCTGAAAAAAGCTGTTTGAATTCTTGGTAGATAGGGACAGACATTGTCGTCTCGACGCCAACTAATCCAATCTTGCCGTCGGTCAGCTTCAGCCCCTCAAGTATCTTATGTGTTTCATTGGCATAGGAAACTCGCATGTCCGCATCCGCTGAGCTTCTAACATCCTCTACCCAAGTTAGCGTTTTCACAAAGGGCAGATCGCGCGGTCCCCTCTCTACCAGCAGACTTACCGGCCCTCTAATCGGCAAAATCGCCAATGCTCCAAAACCAGCCATGGGAGCTAGGTAGTGAGTCAAGTAGCAGACGTTCCCTGTTCTCTGCATGCTCGAATATATCAAAAGGGCATCTAGGCCTTCCTTACCCATGACATTTCTAACACTCTCCACACGTCTTTCATACTCTTCTCTCGGTATCGTTGCTTTGTCCCATTCTAGTAGACCTCTTCTCGAAATGCTCATCATAACCTATCGCCTCCCCTAGGCCGAATATATTCTGGGCTCCAACTTCGTCAAAGGCTCCGCCTTTTCCATCCTTATTACGAAGGTGTCGCCGATCGTCCTGTACATCATCACACCCTCTTTGGTTGGCAGGAACTGTGATGGGTGAATTGCTAGAGTAGCGCCGCTTCGGAGTTTCGTTTCGTTCCCTTTGATAAGAGATCCTGGTGGAACTCCTAGTAGACCCAATCCGACCCCGTGGCCACGAACACGGAAATATGGTGGTCGGCAATAGTCCGCATATCCTGCTGAGATTATCACTTCGTCCATAGCCCTCGCGACTTCAGAGCAAGGAACACCTTCTTTCGCAGTTTCGATACCTTTCTCGTAAGCTTTGAAATAAAGGTCATAGGATGCTTCGATGTCCTTGGTTATCGGGCCTATTACTATGTTTCTCACCTTCTGTATTAGGTATCCCTTGTAGAATGGCGAAACTTCGAGAGCGATGAAATCACCCTTTTTGATTTCTCTTCGGGTAGGGGGGTGCTCATTGGCGATCTCCCCCACACCGTTGGGAGCTGTGCCCAACAACGAGAAATCATCCTCCGCCCCTTTAGACCTAACGACGTACTCAATCTCTGCTAGGAGCTCGTATTCTTTCATGCCGACCTTGACTATGTCAACCGCAGCTTCAACGGCTGCGTCGCCAATCTCCGATGCTTTCTTCATCAGCGCTATTTCTTCATCGCTCTTCACCATCATGAAATCGTTCAAGATCCCGGCGACATCCTTGAACGTTGCCTTCGACAACTCCTTCTTGAAGGCCTCATAGAGTAAAGCATTCATGCGCCTAAGGCCTATTATCCCAATGTTGCTTGCTTGGAGGCCAAGACTTGCAAGGATTTGGCGACACTCTCTAGGAAAATTATCACTCGCTTTGATGTTGGAAAAGGATGTTTGCTCACGGGCACGGTCAAGATCCCATTGTGTGGAAATCAACAGCGATGCTTCTCCCTTTTTTGGCAGAATCATAAGGGCATGAGGCCCAACGACGTTGTAACCGGACAAGTAGTATGTGGATGCTCTGTCCCAAGCGTCGGAGTAGACAAGTAGGGCGTCTATGTTATCTTTTTCCATAGCGCTCCTGACCTTGCCGACTCTAGCTTGGCATTCCATACCTGGTCCAAATTTTCTTCTCAATTCGTCAAACCTTCTTGGTGAGCTATAGATTGTTTCTTAAGTGAAAATAAAATTTCCGCTCAACAAAGACTCGTCTCCCATGACTAACG
>CAZAQQ010000084.1:0-3965 GCA_964487485.1 uncultured Candidatus Bathyarchaeia archaeon
TAGACGAGGCCTGGAAACTGCTCCGGCTTGTACTCAACCCCGGGGAACACCCTCACTATAGAATCTAGATCCAGTTTTTGTTTGAGAGTGGCAGAAGCTACCACATTTTGAATTTCAACTGAAGCCGCTTTCTTCGGCAAATCTAGCCCATCTCGTAACTATTCACGTAGTCGCAGAAACCTATTATAGGTTTGCTATCACGAAAAATGAAGGTGAGTCGAAGCTGTGAAGGCGCCTTCACTTTCACAGGAGTCGAGGCAGTCTCAAATGAAGTCTAAGCGGCTTGGAAAAATCGTTTTTCACAAATAGGTTGATATTTTGCCATGGCCTATTTACCTCGGTCATCAGATATAGCTTGAAGAATGCTAGGTGAAAGATTTGGTTAAGCTGCGTCTTTTCATTTCTCCGACTTGCCCGAAATGCCCGGCAGCCAAACAGGTCGTAGAACGGATTCGAGAAACTAGGATGGACGTAAACATCGAAATTGTAGATGTGGCAAACCCTGAAAATCAGATAACAGCCCTTATGCTCCAAATAGCTTCTACCCCCGCTATCGTAGTTGAAGACAGAACAATCTTCGTGGGCGAAGTTCCCTCACTGGAAGAGTTGAATAGAAAACTAGATGAACACATGGAAAAGTTTGGCAGGTAATCCAAACTCTTTCAATTCTCACTCTTGAAAAATTTCTTAGGCTTCAAGGAAGATCGTTGAATTTGCTTCCGGAACCGTTAGTTAAGGCGTTGAAAAAACAGAAGTATCAACTACTCGGGGAGCATTCCGCTGTTAAGAAGTGTAGGTGGCTTCATCAAAGTCTAGTCTACGAAAGATTTTGCTACAAGTCGCAGTTCTACGGCATCAAGAGCCACTGTTGCTTGCAGATGACGCCTACAATCGCGTCGTGTACCATGAGTTGCAGATTTTGTTGGAGAATACAGCCAGATGATGTTAGCATTCAATGGAATCAGTTGTCCCTGAACAGCTGGGATGAACCGGAAGCAATTGTGGATGGCTGCATCCGGGCTCAACGCAAGATTCTAAGCGGATACAAAGCGCAGGTCATAGATGGGAAGCTGAAGAAAGTAAAGTATGAGGAAGCGCTGAATCCTAGGCATGTAGCCATAAGCCTAGCTGGAGAACCAACTTTATATCCAAACCTAGGTGAGTTGCTGCGGGAATTCCACAGCAGGAGATTAACAACATTCTTGGTGACTAACGGCACTGTGCCCAATGTCCTCCAGAACCTTCAAGATGAACCTTCCCAACTTTATGTTTCTCTTTGCGCTCCTGATGAGAAAACATTTGAAGAAGTTTGTAGGCCCCAAATCCCAGACGCATGGCAAAAACTCAATGCAACCCTTGAACTTCTGCCGAGCTTCAATTGTCCAACAGTTGTCAGGCTAACACTTGTGAGAAATCTTAATCTAAAGGATCCTGAGAACTATGCTAAGCTTGTCAGAAAATCCCAATCGACCCACATAGAGCCGAAAGCCTATGTTTTCGTTGGGCTGTCCAGAAATAGGCTCGCATTCGAAAATATGCCCACCCACCAAGAAATAAAGTTCTTCGCAACGAAGCTTGAAGGATTTACTGGTTACAAAATCCTTGACGAATCTGTCCACAGCCGAGTTGTTTTGCTCAGCCGATTGGAAAAGCCGAAGCAGTGGAGCTAGTCAGGGACTAGGAAACAATTTATGCTCGGTAGCCCTTACCTAAGTCAGTCAACGTTTTGGATGTTAACTTGCCTTGTTAAGAAGGGACTTGAAGAAAATTGAGAAGGATCTAGAAGTTCTAGACCATGCCAGAGATAAGCTGAACGAGGTTTCTAGAACTGCGACTAGGCTGGCTGATTGGGCCGTAATTCAGATGCATCGAGGCGAGCTTGGCAAAGCGAAGGAAAGCCTAGCAACTGCGAAGAATTCTCTTAGGCAAATGGAGAGATTGCTGAAAGAGAATCCTGAACTAAAACACTCTGGGAACGTTCTAGTGGCTTACCAAGAGTATGCTGAAGCGAAGCTCCTCCTTCATATAATCACGGATGGAGAATTGCCGTCGATGGAGGCTGTTGGGACAGACTCTATCCCATTTGTTCTGGGGATTCTAGATCTGGTAGGAGAGCTTAGGAGGATGGCTCTAAACTTTCTACGGAAGGGAAAAGTCATGGAAGCAGAAAGAATTTTAAGAATTATGGAACGTGCTTATGAGGATGTTTTTTCAATTGATCACACAGCCATCATTCCAACATTCAGAAACAAGATGGATGTAGCGAGAAAACTAATAGAGATTACGAGAGGCGAGGTAGTTACCGAAATTAGGCGGCTTTCTCTTGAAGAGGCTATAACAAGTTTCAAAGGAGAAAGAAAGGAGAAGAAGAATGCCGAAACTTGACCCAAAAGAAATTTTGCGCAGAGTTGAGGAAAAAGCGTTCGAAGAGGTTTGGGTCGAAACGGCTAGGTTACTTAGGCTTGAAGGAAGGGGTCTGGAGTGGCGTAGAGACAAGGGCAAAGCACACCCTATAATGGAGGCTATTTGGCGCATCCGCCGGATAATGCTCTCCTACGGTTTTGAGGAGATAATTAACCCCTCAATAGTGGAGGAGGCGGAGGTTTACAGACAATATGGACCTGAAGCCCCCATAATATTGGACAGAATTTTCTATCTCGCAGGCTTACCGAGACCTGACATAGGGCTGGACAAAAGAAGGATCATTGAAATTAGAAAGATTGATCCAAAGTTTTCTAATGGTAAGATCAAAGAACTGCAAAGAATCTTTCGCCAATACAAGGAGGGTGAAATAGAAGGAGATAACCTTGTTGAAGAAATAGTTGATAGATTGAATATTGGGCCAGAACATGCAACGGCCATATTAGGATTCTTCCCAGAACTTACCAGCCTTACACCGACTCCCAGCAAACTAACTTTGCGCTCCCATATGACTGCGCTTTGGTTTTCAGTCTTAGCAGCCCTACAAGACAAGAAGCCATTACCAGTCAAGCTCTTTTCAGTCGGAGCTAAATTTCGGAGAGAGCAAAAACTGGATGAAATGCACTTGTACGAGTCTTACGTAGCCTCAACTGTTGTAATGTCCGAAGATGTGACGCTTCAAGATGGCGTCGAGCTGACAAGGACTATTCTTTCTGAACTAGGATTCAAAGATGCTAGATTTGAAGTGAAAAAAGCGACAAGCAAATATTATGCTCCCAAAACAGAAATGGAAGTTTTTGTGAAGGCTGGGGACATCTGGGTTGAGGTCGGAGATATAGGACTTTACTCACCCGTATCCCTAGCCCGATATGGCATCCGGTACCCAGTTTTCAACGCTGGGATAGGAATTGAAAGAATAGTCATGCTTCTTGAAGGGGTAGGAGATATAAGAAAAATAGCGTACCCACAATTCTATCTCGAAGTTGAGTATTCTGATGAGCAGCTGGGCAAAATGATTAGAATTCGAGAAGCGCCCACCACAGAAGATGGGCGGAGACTCCTTGATGCCATAGTTCAGACGGCGATCAAGCATGCGATTGAATCAAGCCCCTGCGAGTTCCTAGCCTATAGAGGCCCGTTCCTGAACAGGAAGCTTGAGGTCTACGTTTATGAGCCTGATGCAGGAACGAAGTTGATTGGACCAGCTGCCTTCAATGTCATCTATGTCTATGACGGAAATGTTCTAGGAGTACCTGAGAGAGGATTGGACAATGCGAAAATTGTGAGAGAAGCTAGAGAAAAAGGTTTGGCAGTGGGAATTCGCTATCTTGATGCAGTAGCGTCCCTTGCAGCGGCGAGGATTGAGAAAGAAGTGAGGTTGGGAAAGAAGGGGGAATTCAGTGTGAGAATAAGAATGGCGAAACAGCCTAGCGACGTGAACATAGAGGTTAACGATGTTGCGCAGCGTTACGTGACTAGTGAGAGGAAGGTGATAGATGTTCGCGGACCAGTGTTCGTCGGCGTTAAGGCTAAAATCTCAAGTT
>CAZAQQ010000084.1:4065-7173 GCA_964487485.1 uncultured Candidatus Bathyarchaeia archaeon
GTGATAGATGTTCGCGGACCAGTGTTCGTCGGCGTTAAGGCTAAAATCTCAAGTTGAAATTCCTCTCGATAAAGCGATTGATGTACAGGAGAAAATTGCTAAACTTGTTATCGAGCAAAGTCATCTGCCTAGAAGGTTGAAGAGAATTTGTGGGCTTGACGTTGCATACTCTAACGATTCAGCTGTAGCGGCGGCCGTAACCTTAGACTATGCAACATTAGAACCTGTTGAGAGACGCACAGTATTAGCGAAGGTCAGGTATCCCTATGTCCCAACTTTTCTAGGTTTCAGAGAGTTTCCCACGATGGCGAAAGCATACCGAGTGCTTAGAAAGAAACCGGACGTATGCCTTATCGACGGCCATGGAATTGCGCATCCAAGAAGATGCGGCTCGGCTTGCCACTTCGGCGTAATGCTAAACGTTCCAACAATAGGCGTGGCCAAAAGTAGGCTCTATGGCACAATAGACGGAGGGTTCCTGCGAAACGGGGAAGGCAAAATACTGGGCTCTGTGATAACTTCTGGAAAAAGGAAAAAGCCAATCTATATCAGCATCGGCCACAAGGTATCCCTGAAGGATGCTACGGAAATAGTTTTGCATTGCGTGCGTTCTGGCATCCCAGAACCATTGCGGTTAGCTCATTTAGAAGCAAATTCGAAAAGGAGTTGGAGGCAAGAATGAAACCAAGCTTGCTCATGACGCTTTACAAGCTAGCTGAGATGGGTGCTTCTCAGCGAGAAGTACGTTGCACGACAACTGAACTAGCCCGTAAGCTAAGTCTCTCGCAACAAACAGCCTCACGGCATCTGATTGCACTTGAGCAAATTGGGCTGATTAGAAGAACAAAGAAAACTGGAGGCGACGCTGTCCAGCTTACCGAGAAGGGTTATCGTCAACTAAACCTCATGTATCTAACTCTTCAAGGAATTTTCGAACCGCCGAAGGAGATATTGATTGAGGGCGAAGTGTTCTCTGGACTTGGTGAAGGCGCATATTACATGAGTCAAGAGGGCTATAGAAAACAATTCAATGAAAAGTTAGGTTTCGACCCCTGTCTGGGCACTCTTAACCTGAAAATCGCGAAGGAGTATGAAAGAGAGAGAAGACTTTTGGAGACGATTCCATTCATCTTAATCGAAGGATTCAGCAACGGCAAGCGAAGCTATGGGCCTGTGAAATGTTATAGGGCCATAATCAACAACAAGATTGACGGAACAGTGATCACAGCTATGAGAAGCCATTATGGAGAAGATGTGTTGGAAATCATTGCTCCGGAAAATCTGAGGGAAAACTTGAAGTTGAATGACGGAGACATAGTTCAAGTCAGAGTTCTTATTTCCACTCCTCAATGACTTTTCTCTTGATTTTGGAAGAGCTATTTAGGTGCTCTGAACCAAATCTGCCTATTTGAACAACTTCTATTTTCAGTCTCTTCTTGCTCAATAATTTTTCAACGGCCACGCGGATATCGCCTTGGTCATGTCCAACCGCAATCATATCAGGTTTAACCTTGTCGATTACTGCCTCTAAGTTCAATTCTTCATAGCCCAGAAGCGCCTCGTCGACAGGCTTCAGGGATTCCACTATGGCTCTTCTCTGGTCTTCTGGTACAATTGGTTTCTTGCCCTTTCGTTTTTCCACAGTCCTATCACGAGCAACTACGACAATTAGCTTAGATTTATTCCCTCCAGCTTTCTTTGACTCTTCGAGAAATCTTAAATGGCCATAGTGCAATAGGTCGAAGGCTCCCGTAGCCAGAACTGTTTTCCTAATCTCCATGTGCAGTCAACTCTCTTTTACCAAGTGAACTCAACTAGCCCAAGAAGTTTCACAGCGTCTAGGAGTCCTTCAGCGTAGGATATTGATGCTAAGCTTGAAGAAATTTTCCTTGTCTGTGTGAAATACTTTGCGTCGGACAAATATCTTCTGGCTAAATCAACTACTTGCTGTACCTCTTTACTTCCTATGTTCACAGAAAGCTTTGAAAAAGTCAATTCGGAGAGAGCTTTTTCCACAGCCTCAATATATTTTCCAGCTTTCTCCTCAGTACCTTCGCTCATATGTGCTCCTCCAAGACCTTTCTTTCTGCCTCAGCTAGTACCTGTAAGGCTTCAGCCTCCATGAAGTGAAGCTTACTCGGAATAACTATTGAGTGGGGTGGACTGCCGAAATCACATGCCATCAAGTCTTTAACCCTACCAGCTTTGACCTTCATGTCCTCCGCCCCAATTCTCGCGGCACCAACAGCTAAAGTCTTTTGGGTCACGACGTTTTCTTTCCTTCTAGCTTCCACTGAAAGAAGCTGCTTAAAGGCTTCTGCTACACTCACGTATCTTCCAGATTCAGCCCCCACCTCGAGGAGAAGCAGCGTATGTAGGCCAATGCTGAGATTTTTCTTTACGTAATCGTATGGAGACTCTGCAGCTGAACCTTCATGCAAGATTGGAATAGTCACTGTTCTCCCAAATTTATAGTTTTGAAGACCCGTCACACTCGAAATAGCTGAGATAATTGAAGCCCCATTTACAACGCTGGTTTCAATCCCAGCTTTCCTTGCGCGCAGCATTAGGTCGATATGCGTAGTTGCCACCATTGGATCGCCTGGAACTAGAAGAGCAGTGCGTTTCGTCTGGGCTGACCTCAATATGGTCTCCTCAGCTCTCTCCTCAATGTCGACTCTGGACAAAATCTTCACAGGTTTGCTAATTAACGCAACCAGTTTTCCAAGTGATAGAGCTGGCATGGGGCTTGTATAAAATTCCGCGTAAACAACCTCAGCCTTCTTCAACTCCTCTAACCCACGGAGCGACATACCTCGCTCATCATGTAGGCCCAATCCTACAAAAGTCAAAAGACCCAACGAACACATCTCTACAGCACAAACATTATTTAAGAAGCTTAAATCTTACCAGAACCGGAAGGGCCCGTAGCTCAGCCAGGTAGAGAGGGAACTTAGCTTAACGATAAGTCTAACGCCTAAAGCAGCAGGCTCTTAACCTGAAAGGTGAAAAGGAAACTTTCACCTGGGGAACGGTCGCGGGTTCAAATCCCGTCGGGCCCGCCATATCACATCGGTTAAATAATTTTATATACATCATAGACGCATA
>CAZAQQ010000085.1:0-7157 GCA_964487485.1 uncultured Candidatus Bathyarchaeia archaeon
ATAGTCAACATTTCCTCGATCTATGGGAGGACTGGTGCGATTGGTGAAATAAACTATAGCGCCTCCAAGGCTGCGATTGTAGCCCTTACAAAAAGCGTTGCAAAGGAATTGGCGCGACACAACATCAACGTCAATGCCATCATGCCCGGAATAATAGACACTCCTGTGATAAGGAAGTTTCCAGCAAAATACCTAGAGCCAATGTTGAAAGAAGTTCCACTGGGAAGGATTGGTCAGCCGGAAGACATTGGGAACGTTGCGGCTTTTCTATCTTCAGACGAATCCAGCTTCATGACAGGGGCGATCATCGAAGTAACTGGCGGATGGCTAATGTAGAGAACCCCATATTCTTCACGGCTGGAGCAGGATCTACGCCTGGACTACAGTACCGCAGAGGAACCCTCCAGTAAGTCACATCAGCGGCCAATCGTGGTAAATTCCTTTATTCTTCGGAAATCTTCGTCGAATGTTGCAATGTTTGATATGCCATTTACTCTGCAGGTAGCTATGGTCGTACAGTCGGTGAAGCTGAATATTGGTTTCCGCTGCTCCCTGAAGAACTTCCACGCTAAGTCGAAGATGTTCTCACCAATTCTTACAAGTAGGTTGGCCCCGAGAAGCTTTTCACCTGACTCCACTGTCCTCATTACATTCTTGGTTTTAACCAGCATTACGGTAATAACCTCGTTAAAGATGTAGTCGGTGATTACTGAGGTTCCATACCTGCCTTTGGCCACATCCTTAACAACCTCAAGGGCTTTAGCGTGGTTTTCATCAGCCTCGTTCGAGTAGGCTACAATGAGGCTGGAGTCAAGAAATATCACAACTTTTCCCCGTAAAGGATTTGGTCGATTTCAACGCTGACTTTCTCAGTGCCTTCGCCCCAATTGAAAGGCTCTATGTCGATAAGGCTTGCTCGACGCCTAACTATCCTCTGCTTAAGCCACATCTCCATTGCCTGTGCCACTGCCTCGCCAAGCCTCATCCCCTCCTCTATGGCCCTCGCTTTGAACCTTCTGAAGACCGTTTCGTCCAGCTTCCTGATGGTAACATTCATACTTGTCACCAAATGCAAACTTGTTAGACCAACACTTAATGTTTTCCATTCGACGCACACTTTGGCAGTTTCAACTTCGTGGAAAACGGATTTGGATAAGATTATAGGGTCAAAGCCTCTGTCGAAAGTGCGAGCTGGGCTAGTTCGAACCACTCACGCCAAGAAATCTAGTTCCCTTCGAAGGATTGTCCTTTGAAACTAATGGAGTGAAGAGGGCTACTTCAGCCCCATCTTCCGTCCGTACTTAGCTACCAAGAAGACTACGCCGGCGACTATTAGGAAATCTATCAGTACTCCAACGAAGTCACCTACGCCGAAATAATTCCTTGCCCTATGGGAATTCTGACAGTAGCCTTTCTCCAATCGCCTCCCGGCAGAAAGGCGCCTGGGACGGGCATGATGATGTCTGCTACAAGGGCGGAAACAACTTTCCCTATGTATGTGCCCATGATGAAGCCTATGGCTAGGCCGAGAACCCCGGTTTTACCTATGAAATCCACAAACTCAGCCCACAACCCTTTTGGCGCTGGATGGGGCAGAGGCGCAGGCTTAGGCGTTACAGCTTCCCGAATATTCCTCAGCTCCTCTAATATCTCCTGTTCCAGTACCATACACATCGAATACTGTTCTTGTGAAACTCCCTATTTATGCTTGGTAGGCGTCATAGCTGTTCAAAGCACTGAGCCTTATCGTAAAAGCGCAGCTTGAAGGAAGCCCAAATCGTTTATGAGTAGGTGTCCATCTAACTTCTCCAAAGTGAGGCAGAGGCGGACATTGGAGAAGCCTGTTGAGATTAAGGTGCCAAGAGAGTTCATGGATATTCTAGGGCTTAGAGATGTCGAAGGCTTAGAAAGGCGCTCTCGAATACTTCTAGCGGTAGAGCTTTACATGGACGGCAAAGTCTCACTTGGCAGGGCCGCTGAGCTAGCAGGCGTCTCCTATGACGAGTTCTGGGACTCCCTCAAAGAGAGAGGCCACAAAATTCGCGTTGGCCCTAAGAGCCTCGCGGAAGCCGAGAGTGAGCACAAAGCCGCCAAAGAGCATCTGGAAAAGTGATAATCCTAGACAACAGTGTTCTAAGTGCACTCAAAAGATTAAACGCACTGCACTTGGTCAAGGAACTCTTCAAGAATGTAGTCGTTCCCGTAAGAGTCCACGAAGAGTTTACAGGAAGGTGGAGCCCAGCTGAGTTCCCGGCACGGCTGAGAGTAGAAAAACTAGACTTTAAGCTCGCAGAAGAAGCTGAGAAAACTGAACTTGGGATAGGTGAAGCTCAAGCAATCATTTTAGCGGAACATAGGAATTGTCTACTCGCCCTAGATGATGAAAAAGCTAGAGAGGAAGCTGTAAAGAGAGGTGTCATCATCGCCGGAAGCGCTGGGATATTACGAATGGCCTATGAACACTGTCCAATACAGACCAAGGAGCAATTGAAGAAACTGCTTGATAAACTCGCCGAGAATCTTTATCTAGAAAGCTGGCTAGTAAAGTGGGTTCTCGAAGGCCAAAAAACCAAATATTACTGAAGAAATGACAACATGTCACTCAATGGCGGAAAGGGAAGAATAAGATAGAGGGGATAAGAGAAGCCGTAGAATTCTCTAGCAAGAGAAATAGCGAAGTATCTTGATCTCAGGCGTATATTGATGGCCTAGTAGTTTTCAACGAAGAGTTCAAAGTAGGCTCTGTCGTGAGCGCAGACAGGGCATTTTGCAGGAGCTTCCTTAGCCTCTAAGACATGGCCGCAGTTGCGGCATTTCCACTTGACAGCGGCAGGCTTTTTGAACACTTGGCCATTTTCTACATTATTCAGAAACTTCAGGTATCTTCGCTCGTGATAGGCTTCAACCGATGCGACGCGGCGGAATGTATTGGCTATCTCCTTAAACCCTTCTTTCTCCGCCATCTCAGCAAAGTTGGGGTATATGGTTCCCCATTCCAGCTTTTCGCCTGCAGCAGCAGCCCGCAGGTTTTCCGCAGTAGTTCCTATCACACCTGCCGGATATTTCGCGGTGATCTCAACTTCTCCGCCCTTTAGATATTTGAAGAAGAGTTGTGCATGCTCCTTCTCATTGTCAGCTGTTTCAGTGAAGATAGCTGAAATCTGCTCAAACCCCTCTTTTTTGGCGACACTGGCGAAAAAGGTATATCGCGTTCTTGCCTGCGACTCTCCAGCGAAAGCCGAAAGAAGATTCTTCTCGGTAATACTTCCTTCCAACTTCATACTAAACATCTCCCATGGAATGTGCGCTGATCATGTTTTTCAATCATATTAGCATTGCGCTGAGGCATTTATGACAACGCATACCAAAACGCTGTGGATAGGTTCAAGCCTTTAAGTGAAATTAAGAAGTTTCAACTAAAAACGATATTTGCTTCACGCATCAGCCAAAGACTTATTGGGGGAGTTTGAGGACAGGTCTGGAGGAGTGCATTATGAATCAGTCGAAGAAGATTACATTTGGCATTCGAATCCCGGTTGAGGGCTGGGTTCCTATAACGACTCCGCCCCCGGATTTTGGTTATTTTCTGCGCCTTGCAAAGGTCGCGGAGGAGTTAGGGTATGACTTCCTTCTGGCTTCAGATCACTTGCTCAATTGGATAGGTTCAACGCCTAGGAAACCGGCTTCAACGCAATATTTGGGTTTGGGAACGTATGAGTCGTGGACAATACTATCAGCATTGTCCACTAGAACCGAGAAGGTTAGGCTTAGTAACATTGTGCTGTGCAACATTCTCCGAAACCCAGCCCTTCTCGCGAAGATGGCATCCACATTGGATATAATCTCAGGCGGAAGGTTTGTTCTGAGCATAGGAGCTGGATGGCTGAAGGAGGAATGTCGCCGCTATGGGCTTGACTGGTTTCCCTATCAGCAGAGAATTGAGCGGCTTCGAGAGAGCATCCGTGTTATGAAGGCGCTTTGGACACAGAAAATTGCGAATTTCGTTGGGAAGCACTATAGGTTGACTGATGCGATTCTGGAGCCTAAACCGATCACAAAGCCACATCCTCCAATTTGGGTTGGAGGAGCCTCGGACAACATTATGCGCATAGTAGCTGAGGAAGGAGATGGATGGGATGTTGGTTTAGCTGGTTCGCCGGAAGCTGTGAAGGCGAAGGTTGAAGGATTGAGGAACTACTGTAGCAAGATCTCGAGGAACCCTGATCCTATTACGATCTCACATTCATGCATGGCAGTTCTATCTAGGACAAGGGGAGAATCCGTCGAATCTGTGAAGGCGAAAGTGAGAGATCTCAATGCTCCTTTCAACTCATTCATGCAGAGGCATCTCGTGGGCTCGCCAAGCGAAATAGCGTCACGAATGAACGCGTATGTGGAGGCTGGAGTTCGGCATTTCACAATTTACTTTGACCGAGATTTGCAAAATCTCAAGCAATTCGCCTTCGAAGTCATACCTAGAGTCGGCTGATCAATTGAAACCGCAGTGGATCCGCGGCTTCATTAAATTTAAACATTCTACATTAACACTTACAGATAGGTGATACGGGTGAAGATTGGATGTACAAGTTTTAGCTTCGAACGCATTTTCAAGAAGCAAGAAATGAATCTGAAGCAATTTGTTGGTATATGTAAGAAGCTGAATATTGAAGGAGTTGAATTTTGGAGTGAGCATTTTCCTACGCTAGATGACAGATTTGTTATGGAGCTTGGTGAAGAATGTTCAGACTTAGAGGTAGTGGCTGTTGCTGTTGAAAATCGTGACTTTACTAGTCTCTCCGTTGTTGAAAGAGAGGCGGACGTTAAGCGAGTTAAGAGTTGGATAGATGTTGCGGTCAAGCTTGACGCTAATCTCGTAAGGATTGTACCTGGAAACTTGAAGGTGTTGAGTGCTGATCCAGCGAGAACCTATCCACTTGCCAAAGAAGCTTTGAGGGAATGTCTAAGATATGCGCAGACTAAGGACATCCCACTAGCAATAGAGAACTGTCCACGTGATACGGACCCATGGATTATCTTGAAGTTAATTGAAGAACTTGGCACAGATCACTTGGGAACATGCCCTGACTTTGGGAACTTTCCAGCTGAAATCCGTTATAGAGGTCTAAAGGAGTTCGCGCCATACGCTATACACGCCCACGCAAAGACCTTTCAATTTGACGAAAATGGTGAGGAGACTTCAATAGACTACTCCAAAGCCATCCAGATTCTGAAAGAAGCAAAGTACAATCGTTACCTCTCCGTTGAATACGAAGGCGCAGGAGACGAATTGGAAGGGATTCAGAAGACTATAGTATTAATCAAACGGTACCTAGGTTAGTTACTGACTGGAGGTGAAGAAAGTTGGAGAGTCATCTTTCCAGTTGTTCAGATGATTCAAAAAGATTGCTTGGAAAAGTTGCACTAATAACTGGCGCTAGTAGGGGGATTGGGAAAGTCATAGCCCTAAGCTTCGCAAAGGAAGGCGCAGAGGTAGTTGTCATGGATGTTTTGGATGCGTCGGAGACTGTCAGCGAGATAGAGAAATTGGGGAAAGAGGCGATAGGAGTAAAGGGCGATGTTACTAAAAGGGTTGATGTTGAGGAAGTTGTTCAGCAAGCGGTGGAGAAGTTTGGTAGGATTGATGTATTGGTGAATAATGCTGGCGTAGTTACAGTCAGACCTGCTGAGGAGATGACTGAGGACGAGTGGGATAGAGACATGGATGTTAACTTGAAGGGCTTATTCCTGTGTAGCCAAGTGGTTGGCAAGGGTATGATAAAGCAGCGAAAAGGAAATATTATCAACATAGCATCCATGGTAGCTGAAGCAGTCCTGCCTGGACATATAGCATATTGTGCTTCTAAAGCTGGTGTGATTGCGCTCACAAAAGTTCTTGCTATTGAGTGGGCGAAATACAACATAAGAGTTAATGCTATAGCTCCTGGTTTTATCAAGACTGAGCTTGTTGCAGACTTGGTTGAAAAAGGTCTCAGAAGTAAGGATGAGATGGAAATGATCGAGAAAAGAACACCATTAAGGAGATGGGGTGCACCTCAGGATGTCAGTAATGTAGCTTTGTTTTTGGCGTCGGAAGACTCAGCGTTTATGACTGGGCAGACTGTGTTTGTAGAAGGGGGTTGGCTATCCTATGGTTACATTTAGCGATGGCAAGTTCCTTTCAGGATGAAGATATCTAACCAGTCAAGTACTTTTTTGGAAATCTGACAGTCATCGAGAATAATGGGTTAGCTGCTCCGCACACTTGAATCGTAGAAAGCGAAGCAATCAGTATACTCGCATCCCAAATGTTGAATCCATACTCCTTATTGAGCCACAAGATCATTTCCTTCAAAGCTATCTTTAGGGCGTCGTCTAGGGGCTTTGAACCTCCTATAGTTATAATGTGATCCGGCGATTCTATGCGCGGCCAAGTTATACTCTTTCCTTTTATTACTTTCATGGTCAATGTACATTCGGCAGGTACTTCTACTGGAGCCGCATTCAGCTCTCCATCCCCCTGAATAGCGTGCACGTCACCCAAGTGTAGGAGGGCCCCATCCACAAATACTGGAAGATACAGGGTGTTTTCAGCACATATATCAGGCGAATCCATATTCCCACCATGTCTTCCCAAGGCCATAGCTGAGAGGCCCTCTCTTTCAGGTGCCGTGCCGATAGTTCCTATCATGGGTCTAGCTGGAATCTGGAAAGTTCTTCCATCCTGCAGGGGAAAATATATCAAATTGTCTCTAATACGGCAGATCTTGGTTATGGTTGGCACTATCTCTCCTAGGTCTCTCGTATCCCAGTATATCCAACCCGGCATAAAACCAGTCCACCCTTGATCTGAGGCGATTTTGATACTGTCGATGTGCACCGCTAGAGTATCTCCTTTTTCAGAACCCTCGACATATATGGGGCCACTTAGTGGGTTTAATTCCTCTGGACTTATCTTTGTCACGAGGTCTTTTTCCGTCTTTATCTTTCCGTGCACATTGTCCAGCGTTTTAACTACGACTGTATCTCCAGATTTGACAGTCAACACAGGATTATTGCGATGGTCAATCGTGAAGAAGTGTTGCTCTTGTTTTAAGTATTTCAAATAATTCACCTTACAGCACTAGATCATATGCACTGACTTATTTCTTTCTTTGCAT
>CAZAQQ010000086.1:0-6989 GCA_964487485.1 uncultured Candidatus Bathyarchaeia archaeon
TGTATTTCACAGAAACAGCAAATTCCCTCATTTGAGTCGCCCCACTTGATTAAATGAGGCACCTAGTTGTTGGATCTCATAATCGTAGTAGAGAGTTAGTTTTTGGTGCGCACTTATTCCTTCGCACTTGAACTTTGAGACGGTGGAGAATTATGTTTCAAAATATTTCAAGATTGTGAATACTTCGATTGGCGAGCCCGCGAAGACTCTAAGCGTTTTTGATTTCACGTGCCTTAATGTACTGCCAGCTTGAAAGGAAGCCTGCGAACAACAGGAGTGTGCCAGCCGTCTCTACGGCGCAGAAGAAGGCTGGATCACCAAACCTTGCCCTTAACCCAGTAGAGAATAGGAGTAATCCTCCTAGAGCTATGAGCAAATTGTACTTTCTGGATTTATCGAGGCCAAAACTGTAGATAGCTCCAAGGATCAACGCTAGTCCTCCGGGTATTGTGAGAAAGGGAGAGAACACTCGAACATTGCTAGGCATAGCGTCTCCAACTATCTCCGAACCTCGAGAAAATAGCTCCATTCTAATTGGCGCTATCATGCCTGCGGCAAACAGGGGAATCGAGACAGATATTGTATACGCTAGAAAGTACTTCCAGTAAGGCCTAGAACCTAACAGGGGAGCTAGTAGACATAGAGTTCCTGTACCCATCAGCGCAACCATGGGCGGCATCAAAACATAGTACAGCCTGTACATTATTGGGTTCCAGCCCATGACTTTTTCTTCGCTAAGGTATTCAAGAAGCGTTATAACAAAAAACATCGCGAAGGAGAGAGTCCATAGCAACTGATGCTTTTTCCTTCGCTTCGAATACTGAAATGCGAGGAGCACGGTGAATAGCCCTGAGACTATGCACGACACAAGTGGAAGATAATTAATCAACGCTCACACGCTGGGGAATTCAAGAGGAGGTCTGTAAGGCATACCTGCACGGGGTGGCTATTTCATGAAGCAGTTGCTTGGCTAGAAAAAAAAGCCTGACGCGATCCCAATGGAATGGTGGATCGGATAATCATCTTCATTCTCAAAACAGAGGAAGTTGACAAAACAGATTATTAGATTGGGCGCGGATCTTGTTGGCTTTGGAAATGTTGAGAGGCATGTCCGACGAGATTGTAGAAAATAGGTCGGCGACCAGTTGGCTCACAACAGCTCTCCTACTCAACTCCTACTCCCCTAGATGCGACAATCCCATCTGCCTAGCCACAAGCTCAACTATGTCTAACACCTCAATCTCGGTGCCCCAGACTTTCTTCGCAGCATCCGAAAGTGTCATTTTGCACATTGGGCAAGCACTTGTGAGAATTTCGGCACCTACTTCTTTTGCATGCTTTACCCTAGTAGTTCCAATCTTTAATCCCAGCGCGTCATTTACGTGTCTTAACAAGCCTCCTCCGCCACAGCAATATGTATCAATTCGATTTTCAGGCATTTCAACAAAGTGTTTGGATACGTATCTAAGCACTCTTCTAGGCTGTTCCTCTACTCCGCCAAGTCTAGAAAGCTGGCATGGGTCATGGTATGTTACTTTTTTCCCAACTTTTTCGTATACTTGTATTCTCGTATCGGCAATGCAGTCTTCTAGTAGCTCAGTAATATGAAACACCCCGAACCTCAAGGGGCGCCCTAGAATCTGCGGGTACCTCCACTTTAGCATCTGGTAGCAACCTGAACAAGTTGTCACAACTTTTTTCGCTCCAAGGGATTCTATGAGGTCTACGTTGTGAAGAGCGAATTCCCACGCTTTTTTCTGGTCTCCTATCGCAATCCAAGGGTTGCCGCAACACCATTCCCCATCTCCCAACAGCGTCCAACTCTCTTTAACCTTGTTCAAGATTGCGCCGGTTGCGTATGCGATTCCTTGATTTAAGTGCACGGAGGCAGTTGCGCAGCCAATGAAGTACACTGTTTCCACCTTCTTTTCTATTGGCGCATCTTTGAAGCCTGTCTTATCGATCCATGTGAGATGGGAATGTTCCTCGCTGTTAAAGACATTTCTTTTTTCAGCTAGGGATGTCGCAATTTTCTTCAGTGGATCTGGAGCGTAGCCATATTGGTAAAGAGAGAAACGTAATATTTCAAAAAACTCTCGATTCTGAATGCCGAAAACACATCCTGGCATACATCTCCCGCAGAGAGTGCAATTGGCATAGGTCTGCTGAGAATATTTCTCTAACATTTCCGGCTTTAATGAACGGGCAAGAGATAGAATTGTCGCTAGACTATTCTCTTTGCTTAGAATATGTCTCAACGCCTTCAACTTCCACGAGGGTACGTCCCATGTACTTTTAGTTTCTTGAAAGACTGGACAAGCGTAAGCGCAGCATCCACATCTCACGCAAGACTCAAGCTCAATTGCCTGCATCGAGGTGAGAGCATTGCTGACAGCCATAATAGATCGAAGGATTTTCTCGCTTTCCATAGATCACACCCTGTAAATAGCACGCCTAATGCCGAAGAAGGTCCTCACAATAAACACAGTTATCCCGTGGAGAAATTTGCTGAAAGGAACGTACATTATGAAAAGCTGTGTAAGAATGAGGTGCAGCGTCACGACTGTTTGATAGATCGGAAGGGGTGATGGTTGAGCTAACGGGTGAGCGATGAGATAACCTGTGAAGCCGACAGCCCAAAGCAGCGGAGCCGCAATGAAGTCGCCTACGCCTGAAATAGACCTCAACGCTCTATTGGAAGCGTATTGGAAGACTCTTCGAAATATCATCAAGGAAAGACAGACCACGAAGACGATGGAGATCAAGTTGGTGAAGGTCTTGGGAACGAAGAAATCGATTCGAAAATCCAAGCCTACAACTTTGAGAAGAGCTGACAAGTGCACTTTCGTGAAGATGAGCGCGACGAAACTCAAGTGCATAGCGAGTCCCACAACGTAGAATACGGGATCCAGTTTCGCAGCTAGGTCTACGGGTGGAAGAAGGTTGACGGTCCAGTTTTTCACTACACTCGGCAGCCAATCCCTTCTAATCGGAGCCGTTAACTTCCAAGCATATGGTAATCCAGCCCATAGGGAAATCCTCAGCAGCCACCCTATCACAAATATTCCGATCGTGAACGCAGGCATTACTTCAGTAACGAATACGGCAATTTCTTTCGGGATCATTTTTGACACCTGCCTCTACTCTTTCTCCACGGTTTTAGAAAAGGATTTGGAGGGTTGCACTTCCCTCCAATGTTCTTATTCCTTTAGGCGTTCTCTAGCCGCAGCCGCCACTGGTACCTCGATCTTAGGACGCACTGCTACTCTGCTGGCAACTGAGAAGACTGCGACTGCTGCTCCGTAACCTATGATTGCGAAGAGCGCGATCCAATAGTAGCTGAGAATGCTTCCGAGCAAACCGGGCTTCCAAAACACCTCAACCGCTGCAATTACAGCGGCTGCTAGAGACACGTAGACTAAGATTGCAACTGAAAGAGTTACGAGGAAGCCTCTTTCCCTAACCGACATATTTTCACCTCCATCCTCCTTTTCCCTGAGTTATTGTGCACTCTCTGACAATATATAGATTGTGTATATTCTCTAAGATCGCTACATGTTTACTATTTTCAATATATATTTGCTACAGAGATGATGAAAACAAAACATGTACGCATTCTTGAAAGAATGCTAAACTGCATTTGGGGAACAAGAGCTGCATAGGCAATTATGAAGGCAGATATGAAAGAGCCTGCCATTATGAAAGTTGAATCTAAATCCCTCATAATGGACGGCAGCAAAGGCGGGAAAGCCATTCTGTGAAAAAAGGATTGAAGGTAGGCAAACCATGCCAGTAAGAGTGTGACTCAGCGATAACTCAGCCGTGAGATCCGTAATATCGATCCAGCACGCACATGGCCTGAGAGTTGAGTGCATCTAGGTTTCCGTCATTTATGATATTGCTCCATTGCGCGGATTACCCTGTAGCTGTCTTCATACCTTTCTCTTGCGAAAACTGACTCAAAATGACCAAAATAACCAGCTTTAGAGAAGTACTCAATGGCTTCCCGGTAACTTTCTCTAGCCTCATAGAACTCTTTCTTCGCCTTTCCTGGGTTTCCAGCCATGAGACTGATGAAGGCTGTGCATAGCTTCAGCAGACCTGAGGCAACAGATTTTTCTCCCTTTACTCTAGAGAGGAGGGACTCCTGTCTAGGTGTGGAGAAAGGGCTCTTAGAAAGGTTGCCTATCGAATTTGAAAAATCTCCTTCAGCTTCTATCAGAGATTTCTGCGCGGTTTCCAAGTCCCATTCTTCCTGGAGTTTCTTAGCTTTCCAGATTTTGTGTACAGATCTAATGGCCTTTGAATATTCTAGGTAACTATGCCCGAGACTTGTTTCACCCACAGTTTCGCCTGCCTTTTCATAGGAGCTGCTTGCCTCCGAAATCGAGGGGGCAGCGGCTTCGAGGGTTCCCCTCATATACAAAAGGAAGGCTTGGGTGAAACTGTTTTCTCCGGCTAGCTCCAAGATCAGCGCTCTAGTTCCCTTTCGGATTTCAAAACCTTTGTCTTCCAGAGTCTTCAGTTGCTTGATCGCTTCACCATAGTGCATTCTTGCTCCTTCATAGTTAAGATCGAGGATTTGTTGCATCACCAAAGTACAATGCCGGTATATCTCGCTTGTTCTATGCAAGGAGTCGCCGCCTACACGCAAGAAAAGATCTCCAGCGATCTCAAAAGCTTGCGTTGCTTCCTTGACATTGTTCATCTCCAACATGGATATTCCTGAGAGTAAGCTGTAATACCCTCGGCACTTCAAGGAGTGTTTCTCTCCGTCCCTAGTCTTCGCATACTCCGAAGCCGCTGAGTTGTACAGATTTGCAGCTTCTTGCAAGTGAGCTAGTTCGCCAGAATCCCAAAGTCTCGCAGCTTCTCTTTCATATTCCTCTGCCTTTGTGACTGCAGATTTCTCACCAGTCACTTCGACAACCCTTCTACTAGGTCAGAAACTTTTCCTTCCCGAATTGATTAATGAGGATTGATGATCCTTATATCCTTGGTTCGACCGGAAAGAACTGCCCTTTAGATGATTTCGTCAAGGCCGCGCCTCCACCCTCCCAGGTTACCTAGGAATTGCGATATTTGAGCCAGCGTAATCTTGAACAGTCCTTGATTTTGCAAAAAATGTTAGAAAGGCGTAAGATCAGTTACGCCTTGCTAACTATTACCTTATCGCCTGGTCTGAAATTCCCCTCTTCCAGCTTATCTTTTGAAAGTCTTACAATGCCCGATCCTTCATCTTCAGGTGGAAGTTCATCAACGGTAGCGATTGAGTAAGTACCTCTCACAGCCCAAAAACTCGCGGTAACCTCTACCTTGTCTCCCTTCTTGACACCCAAGTAGTCCATTGTTTTCTTGTCCAACCTAGCACTACCTTTGTCACCTGTGACTGGCACCTTCAGTATTAGCTTTGCTTTGTATCCATAAGACAAGTTTTTTCACCTAAATATTGAACAGGAACCGTTTGGTGACTCTGATATAAGTAATATATATCAATATATGCTTTTTCCTGCCGGCTCTCCAAAGCCATTGGATAGTAGACCACAAGTCCAATACCGAATCTTATACATTGCCCAAGATGGTTTTCCTAAGATTCATCCTCAGCATGTCCAAGATAGTGCCTAAGGGTTGACTTCGTTTCTCGGCCTAGGTTGGCTTGGCCATAGTCAGGCGTGCCTTCATTTCCTTGAGTAACGCGTTGTACACCTCCATTAGTCTCTCCACAATTTCTATCCATCTCTTGACTTTGTCTGGAGAGGCTGGAATCTGGATCATAATATCTTCTGTTATATGCTTGAACCCAAATTTTCCATAGAATTCTTCTAGCGCCTTTTCATAGCCAGCTTCTGGATATGGGGTTAATGCAACAATAGCTTCTCGCTCTTCCAATATTCTCTTGACCAGTTCAGATCCGATGCCCTTGCCTCGATATTCTTTCGCAACCTCCATGGATTCAAGGGCTTTGCCACCAGGCATGGTGGCCCAATTTGCTATTACTGCGAATCCTATTATCAGATTCCATTCAATAGCCACCAGTATTTCTTCGCCGTCAGTTAGCCTCTGCTGAAGCAGTTGCCTGAGTTCACTCTTGCCTTTCTCGCCTGAAGAGGAGATCCATCGAGCAAAGCCCTCAGCTATTTCAAGTGTCTTTAGGTCATCGAGTGTGAGCTTTCTAATTGTGAACAATGAGGGTCAGCTTACACTTGGCCGGGCGGTGGTGTTCGATAGAAATCCCTGATAAACTGCATGGATGCTCTTGGAGGAATTGCGCCTTTTTCTGTAATAATTAGATGCACATATTTGGCAGGTGTTACATCATATAACGGGTTCGAGACTTCTATTCCTTCAACAGCGGGGCTACTGAAAACATAGGATGGGTCTCCTTCCTCAATCTTCATCTCGTCAATATAAGCGAAAAGACGTTCATCGCTGAATTTGAGTGTGCTAGCAGCTACGTAGACCGGCACCTGAGCCTCATGAGCTGCAATAGCCATCGCTAAGGTACCTAAGCTTCCCACAATTCTTCCAGTTGGAGAAACCGCCATGGCTCCCAAGAAAACCTTGTTCACTTTCTTGACCCAAAGCGGGGTAGCTGAATCTACAACAAGTGTGACTGGGATTCCAAGATCGGCTGCTGCATATGCGAAAAGCCTCCCCAAAAACTGGGGTCTGTTCTCTGTAACAATTACCTTTGTCTTCTTTCCTATTTGACTGGTCTTACCAATTATTGAAAGTACGCTGGTGCTGCAACCATGGGTCATGATGACATCGCCGTCGCTAAGTAGCTTCGACCCTTCCTGACCAATTTTGTCCATCGATTCCGTTATTGATTTGGTTAGATGATCTACCGAACTTGAGACAACACGTTTCAGCTCTTCGACGCTGCGTCCTTCATCTATGGCGAAACCCACTTGTTGGATAATGTAGTGAACTCCTTGTGTTAGCAAAACGTTTGAGGGCTGAGCTTTGAGGAAAAGAGACGTACAGCC
>CAZAQQ010000087.1:0-6965 GCA_964487485.1 uncultured Candidatus Bathyarchaeia archaeon
CTCACTTGACTAGTCAACACCACAAGCAACTAGCCTAAATTCGCAACTACTGCTTATTTGAAAAAATATCTATTTTAGTTTTTTTCCGAAAACTCCGGTTAAACCTGCTTTTTCCACCCGTTGCCTTATCATAGCTATGTCGTCTGTGTACAGGTTCAGCTGTTTCATCCTTTCGAAGTAGATTCCTCCTTGGGGTGAGTAGCCGCCTCGCTTTAATCCCTCTTCCGTTTGCATCATCTCACCCACATATGCTATAAGGTCGCCGACCGCTAGGGTTCTTGGTAGTATAAGAGGTTTCAATCCTAAAGCAATTCTTGTAGCGTTGTGGCCTGCCAGAACTCCGGTTATTATCACGCTATCTATGCCAACTATTGGACCTGACTTTTCACCCGCGCATAAAAGATTTGCAAAACCCTTTACGATTAATGCGTTATCCCTCGGCGCAAAGGATACATACCGAATTGAGTTCCAATCGGAGGTGCCAAAGTTTATTATCCGCGCATTTTCCAAGCCTGGAACTTTTCTCAGCTGGTCTAAAGGAAAATAAGGTTGCCCTATTAGCTTATAATAACCACCAACATTGCACATGGATACGTTTTCCACATGTTCTTTTGGCAAGTTAGGATTTGTCATTATGCTTGGCTTTTTCCGATCAATTAATTCCTTTGGCAGTGGAATTTGTATTGCACCTTTTTCCTCAAGTTCAGCTCTTATTTTGGGTGAAACCGATGCTTTGCTAACGCAAAGCGCAGAGGATACGACCCCCGGCGTACCGTCCGGCCTTTTGGACATCAGCTCTGGAGCACCCGCTTTAGTTGCAATGCTAATTCTGTCTCCAAATGTCGGGCACCTCAGCATGCACATTATGCATCCTTTTCCGTATTTGATGCAGTACTCCATGCCACCACCGCAACCTGTACAGTCTATAAATACATCACCCTTGACTGTCTCTTCGACACCCTCACGACTCTTGGAGGTCACAGAAAGAATTCTATCTTTATTCGTCTTTACGTTAGTCGCGCGACTTTTGAATAAGATCTCTACTCCCGCTTTTTCCAGAAATCTTCTCACCGTCGGCTCACTTTTGTCTAGGTCATAAATGTACGAGCCCCCAGCTCCCCTTATGTAGGGTACCCGATAAAGCGTCAGCGACTCGATCACCTCGAATAGATCTCCACCACCCAAGGCTTTCGCTTCTTCTATAGCAGTAAATGTACCACGGCCATTGATGGCGCCTGCCTCTAACGCGCAGCCTAAAAGCATATCTGTTCTTTCAAGAAGGGTTACATCTGCACCAGCTTTCGAAGCTGAAACTGCCGCCGCGCATCCTGCGAAACCTCCACCAACAATAACAACCTTAACCATCAATTTTCCCCTCTTTCACTTAACAATAGTGCATTCAACAGAGTTTGCTCCGTACTTAAGCTTATTGTTAAGTCATGGACTGTACTAGTCATGTAAGATTGGGGACGACAGAAAACATGCCTATGGGTGGATTAGCCACTGCTGTAATTTCAGGATACTTTGGAATTACAAGATCCCCGTAGTTCGTAACTAATCCTTCTATCTCCTTTTGAAATGCCTAGGGCCTTCAGGCCATTGCCTACCATATTTACGGCTTCTGCAGCTTTCCGTATGATGAAATGGGATAGGGCATATATACAGCTTGCAATGCATATTCGCGCATGAGAAGAATCGTTTTAACAAGGCTTGAAGATTGTTCAGGCTGTCGTACCTGTGAGATCACATGTTCTCGTCGGCACAACGGCAGCATCAATCCGAAAAGAGCGAGAATAAGAGTTGTGAAAGCAGAACCGGGAATAGACGCTCCCATCGTTTGCTACCAATGCCGAAAACCGCCGTGTAAAGAACATTGTCCGACCGGAGCAATAGAAACTGATGATCGACAGGGCATTGTTGTGATCAACGAGGAAAAATGCATAGGCTGTGGGATTTGTGTTGATGATTGCCCATTCGGGGCTATGATGTTCGACGAGGATAAGGGCGTTGCAATGAAATGTGATCTTTGCGGGGGGGAACCAAAATGTGTGAAAGACTGTCCGAAAGGAGCATTGAGACTCCTTTCGAACGCGTTATTATCACAAACGAAGCAACGAGAATGGATCACAATAATGGCGAAAGAATACCTTGGCAAATACGGCGTCTCTCTCTTTTCTTGACAACTTTTTGGGGTTTATGGATTTGAGATTTGAAGGCGGCTATGCTGGCAGAGTTTTGCATGTAGACCTTTCAAAAAGGACAATAGTAAAACTGCCACTCGACTCGACTCTTGTTCAGCAATATGTTGGTGGGAGAGGGTTTACATCGAAGATATTATGGGATCAAGTTGATCCTAGCATAGAACCGCTAAGCCATGAAAACCTGCTCATGATTTCCACTGGACCTTTGACTGGTTGTGCACCGTCAAGCGGTCGACTTTTGATGGCGGCAAAATCTCCGCTAACTGGCTTGCTAGGTTATGCAAGTGCCGGCGGCCATTGGGCTCCCGAACTAAAATTTGCGGGATACGATGTGATTCTTATTAGAGGAAAAAGCGAAAAGCCGACATATCTTCGGATCAACGATGACTTCGTGGAACTCAAAGACGCAAGTAATATTTGGGGAAAAGATACGCGTGAAACAGAGAAGATAATAAAAAATGATCTAGGCGAGGACGCAGTGCAAGTTCTTTGCGTAGGACCCGCTGGCGAAAATCTGGTAAAATTTGCTTCCGTTATGGTCAATATGGATCACGCAGCGGGAAGAACCGGAATGGGATGCGTGATGGGATCCAAGAAGCTTAAGGCTGTGGCAGTCAGAGGTACTAGGAGTCTTAAGGTGGCAAACCCAAAGAAGTTTGATGAAACGCTCACTGAGTTCATGGAACATGTACACAACGACAAGATGGCAACCGACACCGCTCCAAAGTTCGGCACAACGATGCTCTTTGGGATAACAAGCGCTATGGGCGGCCTCGGGACAAGGAACTTCCAGACTGGGTATTTTGAGAACGCGGACAAGATCTCAGGCGAAGCTCTCAAAGAGACATGGCTTGTCAAGGGAAGGGCATGTTTTTGGTGTCCCGTTGGGCAGGATAGATTCTCAATAGTGACTAGGGGAGAGTTTGCTGGAACTTGGGTGGCAGGTCCCGAGTATGCGACGTTGACAAACCAGGGGTGCAGAGTTGGAAATGACAATTTAGCGGCAATAATAAAAGCCAACGAAATCTGCAACAGATTAGGGCTCGACACTTATTCCGCAGGGGGGGTAATAGGGTTTGCCTACGAACTATACCAAAGGGGTCTTCTTACCAAAATGGATACAGACGGACTAGAATTGACTTGGGGTAACTACCGAACTCAACTGCAGCTGATAGAGAGAATCGCCTACAGAAAGGGTTTGGGGAACATACTTGCGGAGGGAGTTAGAAATGCCGCGAAAAAAATAGGGAAAGGGTCGGAGTACTATGCTATGCATATAAAAGGGTTGGAATACCCTTCGAGAGACCCGAGAGGATGCAAAGAATATGGGGTCTGCTGTTCAATCTCTCAGAGAGGGGCAGATCATCTATACGCTTTGAACAATTGCTACTGGTTCAGGTCGATCCCGGAGAAGACAAAAGAAATGTTTGGAACCGAAAGAGCGGCAGACGGGCACTCCCCAGAAGGTAAGGGCAGGATGACAAAGTGGAGCGAAGAGGGAATGGCGCTGGTTGACATGGTTGGTGTCTGCAAACTATTTTGGAATTTTTGGGTAGATGACGCTTTTAAAAGCATTTACAGGAGGACAGCTATTATCCCAAGGCTGTTCAGTGCAGTAACTGGTATAGAGACTGGCTATGAAAAACTGTTGATAGCCATTCATAGGCTTACGACACTTGAGAAAGCCTATAACATGAGGGAAAAAGGAACAGGGCGGAAAGATGACAACGTGCCAGAGAGATTTATGAAGGAGCCAATGCCAGAAGGCCCAGCAAAGGGTTTGATTTTTGAACGCGACAAGATGCTTGATGAGTATTATGAGGCTAAGGGCTGGGATGTCGAAACTGGTTGTCCAACGAGAGAGGCGTTCGTGGAGGTAGGCCTTGCCGAGGTCGCCCATGAGCTGGAAAGACTTGGAAGACTTCCCCGTAGTTCCAAAAAGGGGTAGCGCGAGAGTGACAATGATTCAGATCAAGTATTTCGCTACGCTAGCGGAGGCGATCAAGAAACGTGACGAAACTTTGGAATTAGACGGTAAGAGTATTGTTCTCAAAGATTTGTTGGAAATTCTTGGAAGAAAATACAAAGAGGCATTTGACATTCATCGAAATTACCTTATTACTGTAAACGGAAGAGACATCAAATTCCTAAACGATCTCAGGATAGAACTTCATGACGGTGACGTCGTCAGCATAGTTCCGCCAGTGATGGGCGGATCTTTCTGAGCATAGGTAAATACCCTAAGAAGACGAAAGCTAAAGCTGCTTTCTCAACAGAAGTGGAGCTACCCATACCAATAACTTTGACATATAACTGGGAAGTAGAATTACCGCTCGCGAAGATACCTACCGTCGCCTAGATGAGCGATTAGGTAACGTTAGACTGAACCGTTGCTTGCCTTCCCGGTTTGGCGGATACGCCTTTTCTCAAATACTCTTCTTCGATAGTTACACATCTTGGCAAATCAAGGGTTTCCAAGGTAGGTAAGCCGTACTTTTCCCATTCTTCTCTTGCTTTTTCTAGGTATCGTGCAGGTGGTAGGGAAGTCACTGGATAGGGTGAGTAGGGCCTAGTCGCATCGATGAAGACCCCCACTCCTGGCCAATCTTCCTTCTTCCTAGCGTCTTCAATTGATGGCGTTCCAGAATAATCCAAGACCTGCGCACATATTCCCTCCAGAAACTGTATGTTCTTTCTGTTCGGAGTCATCGCAGTTCTAAACATGACTGCCCACAAAACGCCATTCAAGTCGTAAATATCTATGTCGTCATCGGTAACTATCACAAACTTTCCCCATCTAGGCTGTAGAACCGAGAACACCGCCTCTGCAATGTGTCTTGGATGCCCGTAATGCTGCTTCTGGATCGAGACTATGATTACTCCTTGCCCTCCAGCCTCGGGCATACTCAAATCCACAACGCCCTCAACTCCGAGGCTTCTCAATGTCCGCAACACTATGGATTCATTGGCCATATGCTTTACCTTGGTACTTTCGCTAGGGGGCATCTGGCTGACAAAGCCCTGATAGATCGGGTTGTGTCTATGAGTAATGCAAGTGATCTGGAACAATGGACCAAGCCTGTCCGGACCTTCATATCCCGTGTACTCACCAAAAGGCCCTTCCCGCTCCCAGCCCCTTCTCCCCTTATTCAGAAGCTTTCCTTCAATGACTATTTCTGCGGTGGCTGGAACCTCCAGATCGACCGTTTCGCACTTGACGAGTTCAACTGCTGCGCCTCTTAGGCCACCGGCAACCGCGAACTCGTCAACACCATAGGGGATTGGGGCGACTGAAACCATGCCTATGGTTGGGTCAGCCCCCAACACTGTCGCAATTTCAGTATCCTTGCCTTTTTCCTCATTCTTCTTAACGTGAATTGCGCAGTGAGATCCATGCATTGGAGCGATGCCCATTATGTTGGGTTCATCTCGAATCATGTTCCTATATGTTCCAACATTCCTTGTTCCCGTGTCAGGATCCTTAGTTACATGATACGGTGAAGTTAGAAATCCATAGCCCTTTTCTGAACCACCGTCTTTTTCAGGCGCCCAAACAGGCACTGGAAGCTTATGGATGTCGATTTGGTCTCCGACAAGTATGTTTTCTTTGCAAGGTCCCGTGTCAACGATCTTTGGCTCTACTGGATTGTCCAAGGCATTAATCCACTTTTCCCTAATCTTACCCATTAACTCATTCCTCGGCTTCGAAGGGTCAAGCTCTAGTCCCACAGAGTACATTTTGTAGGAGCCCATTGCGCCGACGACGACTGGAATGTTATGCCCCTTAACTTGATGGAACATCAAGGCAAATCTGTTTTCTTCTCGGAACCCCAGATAGACCCACCGTGAGATAGCGCTGATCTCCCAATTTTTGTCAACTTCCTTTTTCACATGCTTTAGAAGATTCCTCGCCTCTAACGCCTTCAAGAACTTCCTAAAGTCCTCATAGGGCACGCATTCTCAACCTCCTAATGTACTGCGCAAGGAATATTACAATCGCAAGCAATAGTCCGAAAACATCCGATATAGCTGAAGGATATAATAAAACGAAAGAGGTTACAAGAGATAGCCCTCTCTCAAGGAAACTCATACGTATTAGCAACCATCCTTGTAGTCCCGCCGCCAAATATACGATGGCGGCTGTCATTATGAAGATAGAATAAAGGATGTCAGTTGGGGTGCTTAGTAGTAGTAAGCCAGGTCTCGACATGAACAAAAATGGAAGCGTCCATCCCACTAATGCAAACACGCAAGACTTGACTCCGACCTTCATTGGCGACACTCCTGCGATTGCCGCTGCTGCAAATGAAGTCAGCGCTACTGGAGGTGTTATTCCAGCAAAACAGGCGTAGAAGAACACAAATAGGTGAACAATGAGCGGTGAAAGTCCCAGAGACATTAGCGCTGGCAATGTCAATACAATAATTATGAGATATGAGGGCGTGATCGTCATGGTACAGCTAATTACCAGTGTCATAACCATGGCGGCAAAGAGGGCCGCGTGAATGCTCCACCCGCTCAAGCTCAGAACAATTTCAGAGATTTTCACTCCAAAGCCAGTTGTCAAGATCATGCATATTACCACCCCTGAGGCAGCGCAAGCAGCGGCAACTGTTGAGCCCGTTCTGGCCCCGAACATGAAGCCATTCAAAGTTGTCTTTACGATTAGCGACAGACGTTTTCTCATGAAAACACCGCTGATCCAAATAAGAAGTAGCGTTGAGAATATGGCTGCAATCGCAGAAGTGTAAGCAGTATATCTGA
>CAZAQQ010000088.1:0-6867 GCA_964487485.1 uncultured Candidatus Bathyarchaeia archaeon
AGCTTGGCTGTATGCATAGGTTAAAAAGGATGAGCCTCAAAGCTTGAGGATCGGGAAAACCTTTATGATTCATAAGACGGCCAGAATCGACCCCACATGTCGAATCGATCCAAGAGCTTCCATAGGTGAAAGATGCGTTGTAGAAGGCGGCTCCAATATATTGGGAGATGTGAAACTGTCGAAAACGGCTTGGGTTGGAATGAATGTTACAATTTATGGCCCGGCGGAAGTGGGCGAAGGATCATATATCGGTTCCAATTCGATCATTGGATACCCAACGAGAAACGAACTTCAAAAGGCGCTGGAAAGCGCTGACTTTGATTGGAAGTTGACTAGATCCACGCAGGTAAGGATGGGTAGGAATGTCTCCCTGCGATCCAATTGCATTCTCTACACAGATACCTCAGTAGGGAGTGATGCCCGTTTCGGGCACAATGTTCTGCTTAGAGAAAATGTTTCTGTTGGAGACTCTAGCCTAATTGGTACAAACGTTATTGTGGACGGCGACTGCTCGATTGGTAGAAATGTCTCTGTGCAAACAGGAGTTTACATATCAAGATATTCAACCATAGAAGACCATGTTTTCTTAGGGCCGAATTGCGTTCTCCTAAACGACCGTTTTCTTTCGCGTAAGGAAACACGGCTTATCGGCCCTACCATAAAGAAATGGGCTAGCGTTGGAGGAAATGCAGCAATTATGGCTGGAATAGTAGTGGGTGAGGGTGCTGCTGTTGGAGCTGGAGCTGTCGTGGCTAGGGATGTGCCACCAAGAACCGTTGTTGCGGGGGTTCCGGCGAAGTTTCTGAAAGAGATTCCTCCAGACTGGAAAGTTCAAGAATGATTTTAGTGATCCGCCGAGGAGTATAGAGATTCTTATCTTACCCCTGCTCTTTTGGCAGCCTCTGAGTCAACCGATGAATCACCTATGAGAAACACAATCTTTCGCGAAGATGCTTCATCGCTAGCAAGACGCCTTCGGGATCAGGCTTCAGGTGCGCAACATCTCTCGCATTATCACTACCGCTATTCCGATAGCCCCTGTCTGGCAAAGATTGCTTCAGCCCCCTGCATCGACATGTCCAGCGACATTATAGGGAATGCTGAAGGATTGTTCCAGCTTCTCCTACAGCCCATCCGTCACTCGCGCTAACCATGAAAAAAAGGACGAATATGGCTGTGGACAGGCTCAATATCCCGCTGGAGGGCAATGCTTCTCCTACCGCAATGAGGGCTAAGCTGAAAACCCATATGATCAACAACGGCGATAGGCTGTTAGCCCTGAAGCGTCGCCTTCCAACAAGACCGAGATACCGACTATCAACGGCGCAAAGTACACTGCGCCTATCAAAGAGCTGGCTGAGAAGCGAATTTCTTGGACTCAGGAAGTAATGCGTTCAAACCTCACTATAATGGAGCGACTCACACTGCGCATTCTAGCTCTCATAGACGATACCAATCCAGATCTGGCATTAAGGATCTATGAGTTCGATTCCCCTTTGCTTGAAGTAGAGGTTCATGTTAAAGTTCTTCAGGAAGGAAAGCCCCAGAAGACCTTCTACCCTGCTTCCTAGCGGTAAATCATGGCATACAACATCCACATTTCTAGCTTCCATTCCTAAAGCTTTAATGGCTCTAACGACTATTAAGGGCGCTTCCTCAACTGAACTTGCAGTTATCAGCGTAATCTTCCTCCTAGAAACTGCCGGACCATAGCCCAATCCCTCAGCTATGTTCCAAGGAATTATGGAGTAAGTTGATCCTGTGTCTAAGGCCATATCTATTATCCTAGTTTCTATCTCTCCAAAAATTTCAACCTTTAGAATGATTGCTGGATCTTCTGGATTAATGCGCATAAAAAGCCACTGCGTAGCCTTCTTCAATTAGCGGACCGGCAAACGTAACGTATATTTTTCTCCTATCGCCCTTTATCTTGCTCCAAACATCTTCCCTGCTCGTAGAATGAAAGATAAGCCTTCCTTCAGATGGACCACTAGCATCTTCCCTAGTAACCTCTATGGCCAGCCACTCACCCTTATACTGACGTCTTAGCTCTTCTATCTCTGGCATACAGACTTCCTAATGATATTGGCACTTCGAATATAAATCCTTGAGGAATAGCATACCTTCGGAGATACTGTGTTATGAATTAATCTTAAATATCTCCGGCGGTTTCTTACCGTCCTTGTTGGTGAGAGTAGGTGGACGTGAAGCTTCTTCCACTTGAATCGTATGAAGGTCGCGGAAAGAAGCGTGAAATGATTGTCAAAAAATGGCATATAGCGCGACAGATGCGTCCAATAATAAAATAGTCTTACTGCACACGAAAAGCAGCGCTTCGGTGAGGGCCGGTAGGGTAGCTCAAACTTGCGAAAGCTTGCTCCATTGATAATGTTGGTTCTAACCTTTGCAGCCTCAGCAATGTTCGTCGAACACGTAGCCGCTGAAACCTACTCAACTGTGGTGGACAGGGTTGTCACCATAAGTGAGTGGGGAGTCACCATGGTCAACGATACTCTGCTAGTAACAAACCTCGGCGGTAAGCCGATAGAGAGCATCTCAATAGGATTTCCACATGAGTATGATAGAGGACTCAAATACTTCATGGCCAGCGATAGTCAACGGACTCGATTGGCTGTAGAAAAGGAGGTAGATAAGCCATCTCGCGTGATCTGGCTTAAGGTCATGTTTCCAAAAGGCATTCAACAGAACCAGCGGTACAATTTCACTTTGACAACACTTTTCTCAGGGTTGATTAAGTTTGGGCAGGAAACTTTCACTTTCACTTTTGTAGCTTACCCGGTTCTTGTTGCAAGAGCAGATTACTGCGATGTCACCATTTTCCCGCCAGCGGACTCGAAGATAGGTCTTCCACGCGATTCTCCTTTCACTTCTGGGAAAGTGAAGCAAAAGTTAGCAGTCAACAGCACCCGTAGATCTTTAGAGGCCTACGTAACAAGCAGCATGTCCTTCAACTATACTTCGGCAACACAGAAGTTAGTGGAATGCAACTGGGCAAAGCGAGAAATAACGTTTGACCCATATGGCAGTATTCATGTTTCAGACAGCTATCGGATAGGAAACCTAGGATCATCCCTCCGATCTTTAAGTGTTAAACTGCCTAAAGGCGCCGCAGATATTTTGGCGCTTGATCCAGCAGCGCCGCTTTGGTTGGAGAGGCAGACTGGTCCCGAAGTTTCAGTGAGCCCTCGCTTCAAGCAGCTTAGGCAGAATGAAAGCTTCACATTCACTTTGAATTACAGAATTCCCCGAGGAGAATACGTAAGGCAAGTTGAGTGGTGGGGTCTATACGACTTAAGTTTCAATTTCACGTCGAACCTTCAGTGGGTAGTGGAGAAGCTTGATGTTATAGTTAACCTGCCGAAGGGCATGTCTGCGGAGTCCAGTAAGCCAAAGCCAAATTCCATTACCAGCCTATCCCTGTACGAGACAACGTTAATATACAATTTCACGAATATAACGTGGCTCCACGATCTACCGTTTTCATTAAGGTACAAGTACCTGATCTTTTGGGCAGCTGTTAGACCTTTAGGATGGACAGCTCTTGCCGTTGCGGTTATCTGTGTAGCACTTGTGGCAACGAGAAGAATTGGAAGAAAGCCAGCACCAGCCATACCTGTTCCAGTTGAAACAATACGTCAATTCATCACTCTGCAAGATGAGAAAAGTACACTGAGACTTGAGGTGGAAAAGCTTAGAGAAGATCTCGGCCGCGGAGCAATCTCGAAACATGAATACAGGAGAAGAAACAAGGTTATTGAAGTGCGTCTGGCCGAATTGAGCAGATTGCTCTCGCCATTGAAAGATAAGTTGAAATCAATCCAGCCCTCGTACAATGAAATGCTTAGGAAAATCGAAAACCTAGAAGCTGAAATTGAAGCGGCAAGAACAAGCGAAAGCCAGATTAGAATGCAGTACAGGACAGGCAAACTGACGAGAGAAGTATACGACAAGCTTCTCAAGGATGTCAAGAAACGAATTGATAAAGCAAGGGAAAACCTAGACAGCCTAATCATTGCTCTGCGGGAAGAAGCACGTTAGAAGCACTGATGCAATGCGACTAGCTTCCCCGAATTCGGCTCAATGCAAATCTAGAAATTTCTCCTGTCTCGAAGACAGCTACGAGAAATGCCACTTCGAAATTGTGCACGCCTTGAAGAGGATTCAAATATAGCCCGCTAAAGTATTGTCTCAGGCCACGGCGAACATGTCAACAAGAATAGATACAATCCTAGTCCTAGACTTCGGAGGACAATACTGCCACCTAATAGGAAGAAGAATTAGAGAAAATGAGGTCTATTCTGAAATAGTTGCGCATGACATAACGCCTGACGAAATTAAGGATATCGAAAACAAATACAAAGTCAAGGGGATTATTCTTTCAGGCGGGCCCTCAAGCGTCTATGAAAAAAACGCTCCGAAATGTGATCCCAGAATTCTAGAGCAAGGCATACCGATTCTAGGCCTATGCTATGGACATCAACTCATAGCCCATCTTTTCGGAGGAAAAGTGGGGCCTGGAAAGAAAAGGGAGTATGGAATAACCTACGCCACAATCGACAAATTCAATGATATTTTCAGGGGACTTGGGAAAACAGAAAAAGTCTGGATGAGCCATAGCGACACGGTCACTGCGCTTCCAGCAGAATTTGAAATCTTAGCCCACACTGAGAATTCTCCAGTCGCCGCTTTCAAGCATAGAGTGAAGCCTATTTTCGGCTTGCAGTGGCATCCGGAAGTGGCTCACACGCAAAACGGCGGCAAAATGTTAAGTAACTTCATTCTAAACGTCTGCAAATGTGAGAGAAACTGGCGCATGGAAAACTTCATGGAGAAAGCGGTGGAGGAAATAAGGCAGGAGGTAGGTGAGAGAAGAGCAATAATAGCCTTAAGCGGTGGCGTAGACTCAAGCACAGCTACCATACTCGCCTCAAAAGCCATTGGGAAAAACCTCATCGCAGTTTTCGTCGATCATGGATTTATGAGGCAGGGTGAACCTGAATTCATCAAGAACACTTTTGAGAAAACCAATATCCACTTCATCTTCAAAGATGCTAGAGCAAGATTTCTGGAAAAGCTTCGAGGAATAGTAGAGCCAGAAGAAAAAAGGAGAAGAGTCGGTGAAGAATTCATAAGGACTTTTGAGGAAGAAGCTGCGAAAATTGGAGCGGAACATCTTCTACAAGGTACGATCTACCCCGACAGAATTGAATCCGGGTATAGGAGATACTCAGAAAAAATTAAAACGCATCATAATGTAGCTGGTTTACCGACCAGCATCAAATTCAAGGCAATAATCGAGCCCCTCAAAGATTTGTATAAAGATGAGGTAAGAAAACTCGCGGAGAAACTGGGCATACGGAAAGAAATTGTGTGGAGACAACCATTCCCAGGTCCAGGGCTTGCTGTTAGAATAGTTGGAGAAGTTACTCCGGAGAAAATCGATGTAGTGAAAAAAGCGGATAAGATTGTCACTGAAGAGATAGAGAAGAGCGGATTGAGAGAAAGCCTTTGGCAATACTTCGCTGTTCTAACGGATACGAAGAGCACTGGCATTAAAGGCGATATACGAGCATATGGATATACCGTAGCGGTTAGGATTGTTGAGAGTAGGGAGGCTATGACCGCTAATTTCGGAAAAGTTCCCTTTGATGTCTTAGAGAGGATTTCCACAAGAATAACTAACGAAATATCTCAGGTAACGCGGGTTGTGTATGATATTACGCACAAGCCTCCGGCAACAATTGAGTGGGAATAGCAGTCTAGCAATGTTGAAGAAACGTTTGGACAAGCCTATGTCACGTGCCAAGTGAAAATTGGAGGGATGAAACACCTTTGTTGTTTCTGGCCTTGGGAAATTTCCAGCTGAGAAAACAAGAGAAGTGTTTGATGCTGTGGCCGCAGGAAAGGTTTCGATGCCGAAAGGGATGAAAATCATTGGCTTCTGTAGCCTTTTCGGAGAGTATGATATCTCTGTTAAGATAAGGGGTTAAAGGCGTCTTCCACGGAGTATTTCATGGCGATGTGAACCATGAACAGAGATGTCACTAGGCACGAAGACTTTATGAGAACTGCAATTGCAGAAGCCGAAAAGGCGTTACGTGAGGGCAATTTTCCATACGGGGCAGTTCTAGTCAAGAATGATAAAGTTGTTGCAAAAGCACATAACAGAGTCTTGACAGATAAGGATCCCACAGCCCATTCAGAAATCAATGTTATAAGAAAATTGGCTAAGAAACGAAGCGACGTGAATTTGCAGGGACATATCCTCTACACGACGTTTGAACCCTGCCCTATGTGTGCTGGAGCTTGTATATGGTCAGGTGTTTCGAAGATAGCGTACGGGCTTTCCCTCAAGGATGTTGAAAAACTCGGTGAAAATCACATCAAAATACGATGTGAAGACATCGCAAATGCAGCATTCAAGAAGATTGAAATCATTAGCGGAATTCTCAAGGATGAATGTCTCGAACTATATATACGCGCTCAAAAAGAGAATCGAATCTCTGAGGCAAGCCTGTTAGAGGAGAAATGAGTTTACTCAATAATGACTACACGCGATCCTATGACTTGAAAGAGCCTTCTGTTGAAGCGCATGCCGTGGTTCTAAGCTTCCACGGACTATGCCTAGCAAACTTCCCATTGAGTAACGATGTTCGCTTGGAGAAATTCGTCATTAGAATCATCAAAGAGACTGAACTGTGCTTTTGGGCAAAAGTCAGCCGGGCTTCAGAATCGTGATATATCGAGTTTCTGAATAAGCCTTATATAGTGTATCTGGCGCATAGCTTCTCTTCATGCGTCTGATAAAGGCGCAAAAACATATAGGAGAAATAGGAAAATTGCATA
>CAZAQQ010000089.1:0-6859 GCA_964487485.1 uncultured Candidatus Bathyarchaeia archaeon
TCAAACTTATCCTTTGAGTAGTCTAGAGCGACTATGCTGGATAGAGTCTTCATTATAACTGATTCTTCGTTGCGACATGGAACGATGATGCTGAAATGGTGGTTTTCAGACTCCTCTTCTTTTCTAAGCCTCAATCTGTCATATACGGCTATGACTGAAATAAGCGTCGAGTTGTAGATTGTGCAAAAAACGAAGAAATAGATCGTCAAGGCAGAGGCGTCTAGCGTGATGTTTAGTAGAGGCTTCGCGGACGTAATGAGGAGAGGGCTGAGTAACGTTGCAAAGAAAACGAGTAGGGAAAGGCTGAGCCCTACTATTACAAATCCAGCCATTAGGAATCCACCCTTGTTAGTGGGACGGGGGCTATCCATTGTGTCTGCAAAAAACCATCCCCGTCCTCGAGTCCACTTTGCAGGAATTCTGAGGTTAGTCTCGCTATTCTATCGCCAGCCGAACCGTCTCCAAAAGGCGAAGATTCGCTTAAGGGAGGATCTCCCTCTAGAGTTTCAGTAATTCCTTTCAAAATCCCATTGCTGTCAACGCCGACTACCTTTGCGAAACCGGACTCAACCGCTTCAGGCCTTTCAGTATTGAGCCTAGTCACCAAGACTGGCTTTCTAATTGGAGGAGCTGTCGCCTCCTCTTGAATGCCTCCAGAATCAGTGATTATCAGCTTACAGTTTTTCATTAGCACCAAGAAGTCAAAGTATCCCTGTGGAGGAAGAAGTTGAACGTTTTCCGATGTGGCAAGGCTGTTCCACAAACCGTATTCTTTCATCCGCCTCACGGTTCTAGGGTGAGCTGGAAAGACTATTGGTATCGGAGAGTGCAAGAACGACTCTACTAGGTTTCGTAGAATCATTGGGTTGTCGACATTTTCTGCCCTATGTGCCGTTGCCAAAGCATATTCTTCAAATCCAAGGCAATTCATGACTGTTGAAATCTTTTCAGCAATTGGCATGTGTTGGATTATGGCGTCTATAACAGTGTTCCCAGTCACATAGACTTGGCCCGGCACCTTCTCTCTGAGAAGAGTGAGTTTGGCTCTCGGAGTGGGAG
The DNA here is from genome assembly GCA_964487485.1 of uncultured Candidatus Bathyarchaeia archaeon. Taxonomy (GTDB): domain Archaea; phylum Thermoproteota; class Bathyarchaeia; order 40CM-2-53-6; family CAZAQQ01; genus CAZAQQ01. The sequence continues at coordinate 1,060 of CAZAQQ010000089.1, forward strand.
CGAAAAGAAAGGTTGAGGCATGGTCTACCATCCTTCTATTGTGCTCTTCAGGCATGCGCCAATCATAGCTTCTGAGACCTGCTTCCACGTGTTCCACGGGAATTCCATGCTTAAACGCAGTGATGGCTGCTGCGAGCATGGTGTTAGTGTCGCCTTGAACAGCCAAGAGGGCTGGCCTCTCTTGGCTAATCACGTTTTCCACTTGCGTCATTATCATGGCTGTTTGTGCAGCTGGAGGTTCAGCTCGAAGTCTAAGGCTGAGATCAGGCTTGGGTAGGCCCAGTTCCTGATAGAATCTTTGAGACATGTTGAAGTCATAGTGTTGTGCGCTGTGAAGAAGAGTGAAGTCAACATCATGTTTCTGAAAGCTATTAACTACGGGGGCCATCTTGATGATCTCTGGTCTCGTACCAACGACTACCGTCACATGAGCCAATTCTTCATCTCCTCAAAGAAAAGGAAAAGAGCCTAGGCTCTCACACTTGTTGAGTCCAACTCCCTCTCGAAGAGCGCCAGCTTCTCTTCTGGGAGGGCTAGAGGATGCACGGGAACCATGAGGATAGATTCTGTCGCAGCGACTTGACTCCTCTTGTTCTGGATGAATCGATATACCGCTTCGAAGCCGAATTGACTCACCAGATACTCCAAGCCGTCTAACAGCACTATTCCGCTTTCCTTTGAGTTGACGAATGCTCCTATCAAAAGCGAAATCTCTAAGAGCTCGTTAATCGTGTTCTCCGATTTGAGTTCTGTAAGCCAGAAGACCTGGGCGTTCTCTAGGTTGTATCGTTTGCAAACTTGCTTCGGATGTTGCCTAGTTATGCATAGCCCTCTCCATCCGTGAAGCAGATAATCCTCAAAAATCTCGAACGCTCTTCTGGGTTGATCCTCAAGGATCATGTAGCTTTCAGAAGGCTCAAGCTCATACCGAGGTATCCTCTCTTCGATGACTTCCATCCTTGTCTGCCTATCACTCAAAGCCTTCTTTGTCGCGGATGAGACTTGATAAGCGTAGGATTGAAGGTTCTGAGCCGCATTAGGATCGAACGATTCAATCTCTTGGCCGTATGCGTTATGTGCACGAAGGACTTGATCGTTCCCTCTTAGAGGGATAGCCGCGGAGTAGCGGTAGCCTTTCTTCAAAGCTTCTTCCCACAAAAGGGGCATAGTTCAGATCACTCGACTGACGGGGCGGTGTTTCTATGTGGCACATAGATATATTTAAGAGTTTCCATGCACCACACAAACACTGCAAACCTGCCTGCTCAAAGAGCTCTACTTAAACGTACTTGAGCTAATCTAATCTGCAGGATATTCAGCATGACAATGTTGGAGCAGATTCTGCACCAAGCGGATGAGCTTACAGCCGAGAACATGAACCTCATCACGTCGCAAGCCACAGACCTCCTGATCCAAGAGCGTGAGAGGGGAAGCATTGACAGCGGTAAGATTCAGGGAGGCCTGATTTCCTTGGTACCCAGAGGCGAAATAACCGTGGCAGGCGATATTCATGGCGACTTGCAAAGCCTAGGCTTCATTCTCGAAGACTCGAAATTTCTTGAAAGAGTTGAAGCCAATCGCGATGCACGCTTGCTTTTCTTAGGGGACTACGGAGATAGAGGCCCATATTCACCGGAGGTTTTCTACGTGGTTCTATGGCTTAAAACAAGCTTCCCAAATAACGTTATCCTATTAAGGGGAAATCATGAAGGCCCACCTGACCTGACACCTGTCCCTCACGATCTACCCTACCAACTTCAGACAAAATTCGGGGTCAAAGGCGATGAGGTTTACCTAAACCTGAAGAGATTATTCAACGTCATTCCTTTCGCAGTCATATCCGAAGGAAGGTATCTTTTCCTGCATGGTGGAGTCCCGAGTAGCGCCACGTCCATCGAGGAAATTGCCTATGCGTATGAAAACCATCCTATGAAGGCTTGCTTTGAGGAGATTTTATGGAGCGACCCCGTAGATGGATTCGCAGGCACGCACCCTTCTCCAAGGGGCGCCGGAAGATTATTCGGTGAAGACGTAACTTCACGCATACTGGAACTGGTCGGGGCGAAGGTATTGATAAGAGGACATGAACCCTGTATGGAAGGTGTCTCGGTCAAACATGGCGGGAGGGTGCTGACAATTTTCTCCCGGAAAGGTGCGCCATACCATAACATGCATGCGGCATATCTGAGATTTGATCTAGGCGCAGAGGCAATGGATGCGCATGGCTTGCTAGAAATAGCAATCAAGTTCTAAGAGAATAGTGAATCATCCGAGCGAAGCTACACGATCTTTCTGCAGAGGAAAGCCCTTGTTCATATGTTGGTAACTCTAAAGATGCTTACAGTGGCTTCTTCAGCCACCCTCTTGTCTGGGGCTTCGAAGATTGCAGCACAATCATAGTATCTCTGTTAAGATAAGGGGTTGAAGGCGTCTTAACAGAGATGGGATCAAAGACAGTGAAGTTAAGCTCATGGAAGTTTCTGAAGATCGAGTATCCGCATTGGTTTGGGAGTATTCACATTTTCATAGATTGCAGTGACTGTGTAGTTTTCCACGACTGTGCGGACTGGGATAGACGCTTAACTAACAAGGAGCTCTGCAAGCATATTGGTAAAGTCCTGCTTTCCATCCCTGAAGGTAAAGCGTTAACGATAATTCGGAACGTATATTCTGAATGGGAAAAGTGGCAGTTTAAACCATATATCAGCTAGGATACCCTTACTAGTTGCCACCTTGAGAACTCTCTGCGATGGCGTGGGCGATGCATAGGAAGCATAAGATCTTGGCGTTGCTCTTGGTATTGATTGTTGTTGACTATTTCATTCCTTACTCAGCGCTTTCGGGCGTGCGAAAGTTTCATGGGGCGTTTCTTTTCTGGATCGTGCTATCCTTTTTTGTCATGGCCTTGGTCATTGCCTTTTCGGCTAAATGGAGGGAATAAAAGGATGATATCTCCCGCGCATATGTTCCTTGCGGTTGCCGTGTTTTTCGCCGTAATGTTCGCCGTCGCCCACTACGGTAGGAAAATGACTGGAATGGGCGTCGAGGAATACTATTTGGCCGGTCGGAAGATAGGGGGATTCGTAGCCGCCCTCACTTACAGTGCAACTACCTACAGCGCCTTCATGATGGTCGGTTTGGTCGGATATGTGTGGGCTGGGGGGGTGGGGGCTATGGGCTTCGAGTTGACCTATCTGATCGGCACAGGCATGTTGCTTCTGATATTCGCCCCTAGGATGTTAATCGCCGGGAGGATTTGGGGGTTGATCACTCCTTCAGAGTTCCTGAGCAAGAGGTATGGTAGCGCGGCTGTTGGAGCCCTAGCCTCCCTCATATGCCTCGTTTTCCTTGTCCCCTATACTTCAGTCCAAGCTACTGGTCCAGCGTATCTTCTGAACAGACTCACCGCAGGCGGGATATCGTATGAGGCAGGCGTGCTCTTCACGGTAGCGGTGACAGCGGTACTTGCCTGGTGGGGAGGTATGAGGGGAGTTGCTTGGTCAGACGCAATCCAAGCCCTTGTAATGATAATCACTGCGATAGCGCTTCTGGCATTCATAATACAATCGACCTTAGGCGGATTAGGGGCTTTCGTCTCAAGCATAGAAGCAGAATTCCCGGAACTACTCACCGTTCCAGGACCAGAGGCGTTCTTCAGCTTCTCAAGGTTCTTAGGCCTCACGGTTCCCTGGTTCTTCTTCGCCCTCACTAATCCCCAAGTCTCCCAGAGGCTATTCATCCCAAGATCCATGGACTCCCTGAAGCTGATGTTGAGAGGGTTCTTAGTGTTCGGACTGATCTATACGGTCATATGCACCCTATTCGGTTTTTCCTCTCGCCTAATATACCCGACCCTATCGTCCCCGGACATCGCGATGCCTAGGCTTCTATCGGAAAGGACTCCCTCCTTGATTGCCATTGTGGCGTCTTTGGGAATCATGTCAGCAGCTGTGACCACAGCTGATTCAATTGTGCTTTCCCTCGGCTCCATGGCAGCTAGGGATATTTACAGGGCCTTGAGACCCAAGGCCTCGGAGCTAGAAGAGTTGAGGATTGGGAAGGCGATAATAGTGCTAATGGCCTTGGCAGTGCTCGCGTTCTCCTGGAGGCCCTTGGGCCTCATAGTCGAATTATCTGTCTTATCATCTGCTGGCCTCTTGGCTGTCGTGCCGCCCGTGGTGGGAGCCTTCTTCTGGAAGGGAAGCACTGCGCACGGGGCCCTTGCTGCGATGTTGGTGGGCGCTGCAATGGCTGGTTTGCTTCATTTCTTGAGGATCTACCCACTCAGCCAATGGCCCGGAGTCTGGGCCCTCATATCCTCCGTCTTCACATTTCTCATCGTAAGCAGGCTAACAAGACCTCCAGAAGGTGCGGCTGAATTTCTAGGAACCTTAGAAGAAGCCCTCAAAGAAAAGAATGTGGGAATATGAGGGAGCTCTGCGCACACTCCTCGGGAAAGCCTGTCTTATTGGCATGATCATGAGAAACGTGATTCGCAGAGTAAATGTTATTTCCCTAAGGATGATTCACTGGAGATGCAAAGCCTCCAGCAAGATCCGAGGAGATCTAACTTGGCAAGTATAGATAAATCATCAATGGTTGGCCTATCCTCATTTGAAGGTGGCGCTGTTCACCGCAAGTTTGTGGATGATTCTATGAAGTCTAGAACCCCATCTCTCAGGAGCTTGAATGCTTCAGAAGCCCGCCTCATTGCGGAGGCGATTGGCGGCCGATTCTTGGACTACAAACTTGATGATGCTACGGAGTGGGCGATAGCTGTAAAGCCTCTTCCCAGTTTCGAAATATACTACTTTCTTCAACGTTATACTCCAGAATTTGAAGATCGTGTACAAGTTCTTTTCTCTAAGGAATCTGCAACGATGTGTCTTCCGGGCGAGGATGTGGCTCACTTTGTTATCTTGTATGCAAACGCCATTATTCACGCCGCTAGAAGAGTGTTGAAAAGAGAGTTGCCGAAAGTCTAGCGCAACTGCGACCTGTGATTGTGGAAGGCTTAGTTTCGGAAAAAAAGCAGCTTTGTTTTTCCTGCAGTAGTTACTGACAGCGGTCTGGTCGTTATTATGAAAGGGTAATCATTCGTTGTTTGCCCAATGACCATGCATGTTTTAGGCGACAAAGCTTTACCCACTGCCATAACTGTTTCTTGGTCTGTCTTTGTGGCGGGCAGTAGGTGCATGAAGTCTGATTGGTTTGTTAAGTTAAAGATGAATATGTTGTCTGTTTGCCTCACCACCAAGTCAGGTATGGTGGTCGGGGTATTAGTCATGTATAACTGGTATGCCCCCAGATGTCTTATTCTTGTGACAATGTCTTCCCACCCTGATTCTGAAACATACATGTGGGCTTCCTCGGCTAGAAGAAATATTGGTTTAGATTCAGGAGGCTCCAGCAACTGTTGTATTTTGCTAACTATTGTCTGAACCACTATCTCTCGAACCACTCTGCTCTTGGCTTTCATGTTGATTACTATGGCGCCGCCTTCGCTTATTTTTCCGAGTAAATCTTCTATTTTATTTTCCTCCTTGGAATCGTCAGTTATGATTTGGGCGTCGCCTATCGCGTCGAGCCTTCTGACAATTGCTTCTCTTACCCTAGTGTCCTTTTCCTGTTCTGCATTGCGGCTTAGGTTGGCAAACGAGAGCTGCCCAGTTTTTTCAAGGTTTTCCCAAATGTTCCTAACTGTGTAGGCTGAAGGTTCAGGCAGATTCATCGCTTCAACGAGAACTGTGTAGAAGACGTCTAAGCCTATGTACTGCAAAGTGAACTTCAGCGGAATGTT
>CAZAQQ010000090.1:0-2299 GCA_964487485.1 uncultured Candidatus Bathyarchaeia archaeon
TTCCTTAACTAGGATGCATTCATCTGAGGCATTGAGTAACTCTCTCTCATCCTTCATCAGCTCAATCAAGCTCCACGAATCTCTTTCAATCACCTCCATCAAGCCGTGCATAATAGCCTCTTCAATCGTGTTTCCAGAAGCCAGCCCGTTTGTATTAGTTCTGAATACGTGAAGATTGCCGCTTGGTGTATAGGGATGAAAAACTGCGCTAACAGGGACAAGTATCTCTTCATCTTCAACAAGGTCGTAACCCTTGACCCATCTCAATAGTGTATCATGCCTGTAAGAGGAAGCGAACGGTAGATTGAGCTCTGATGGATCTAGGACATTTTGTTTTGAAGATAACTCGTTAAAAGATCCCTGAATAATCCTCTGCCAGTCTTTTGATTTTACCTCAGCAGAATACCTCTCTACAGCCTCCATGATGACTGAAGTCTCAGCATGGATTTCTGTTACTCCCTTTCCAGAGTAGATGGAGACGGCCCCGTCTGCAGCTCTAGGTCTAGTACACGAGTAAACTGGGATACCAACTCTATCCAATCCAGTTATGTTCGTTATTCTTGTTACTCCTAGAGTTTCAACCTTTGGTTTTATCCACTCCAAAGTCTGTTCGGGGGGGACAGCCCTGTGAGTTCCTAACGTATAATTCTTTTGGCAACTCTTCAGTTTCAGATGGCTGTCCATTCAGGGATACTCCAGACTCGGTTTGTCCCATGTATCGCCCATCGGTATTTGAGGTTAAACGATGTGCAAGAGGTTTTAAAGATGTAGTCGCTGCAAACCTAATGGGTAGAAAAATTGCCAATTGAGAAAAAAGCCAGTTTCTCCCCTTCTCTACTCTAGAGTTGTTCAACAGGACTTTCAGCTCTATCCGGATTCTCTAGCTTCTCGAACAGCGGGAGTACCATATCTTCGCACAGACCATTTCCAAGATGAGATCAAACAATAAATACAATAAGAATGTGAAACAGATGTTTGTTGAAAAAGTCGCCAAGTAATAAGACAGGCTAAATAATAAATACAACATAGGGTTACCCAATTATTGGGGATTGATATTGAAATACCCTGACAAGATAGACCTATACGACGACTCTGGCAAACAGGTTGACTCAAACGTTCCTATCGAGGCTATAAGTCCAGTAACAAATTCTGCCATCAGAAAGATCGTCTCAACTGTCAAACGCACTGTTGCTGTCGATTTGAAAGGGGTTGAAAGAGCACTGGCTACAGGGTCTGTGGGTGGTGAAGGATGCGTCATACGTGGAAGAGAACTGAAACTCGACATAGTCAAGAATGCTGGCGCCATAGCTGATGCTTTAACAAAACATCTTCGCGTAAAGCCTGGTGATGATACCGAGGTTAAGGTTTTCAGGAATGGCGAAAATCTTCTAGTCACAGTGCCCTCCGCTAGACTTGACTCAGGCGTCGAGTATACTACTGGCTTCACTAGCGTTGCTGCTGCTTTGACTTGCGCAATAATAGATGTTTTCAAGGTTGACATCTGGGACTACGATATGGTTCATGCGGGAGTATGGGGAAGGTATCCTCAATCGGTTGATACGATGGCGAGTAATGTTCGCTCACTTTTAGCCGTTCCCCAGCAGAATGAAGGTATGGGCTATGCCCTAAGAAACATATCTTGCTCCCATGTGGCCCTCATCACAAGAAAGAACGCTATGAACGCTGCAGCCCTTTCCGCTATACTGGAACAGACAGCCATGTATGAGATGGGCGATGCGGTAGGACCATTTGAAAGACTCCATCTACTGGGCTTAGCTTACCAAGGTCTAAACGCAAACAACGTCACCTACAACTTAGTTAGAGACAACGGTGAGAAAGGTACACTTGGAGACGTTGTCAGATCCGCAGTTGGAAAAGCCTTGGAAGACGGAGTTATAAAGCCTCTCTCTAAGCAGGAATCAGGGTACGTTCCCTACGCAACCGACGACCTGTCAAAATGGAACGCCTATGCGGCATCAGGCATGCTTGCGGGCACCATGATAACATGCGGAGCTGCCAGATCTATGCAACATATAACCTCTGTTCTAGTCTACTTCAACGACTTGGTTGAACGAGAAACAGGGCTTCCCGGCGTAGACTTTGGAAGAGCCGAAGGTACTGGTGTTGAAATGTCTTTCTTCAGCCACTCGATCTATGGCGGAGGAAATCCAGGTGTGTTTCAAGGGAATCACATAGTAACTAGGCATAGTAAGGGCTTCGTTATACCATGCGTTTCAGCAGCCATAGCTTTGGATGCTGGAACAACATACTATACACCTGAAAGAATTAGCGGTGTCGT
>CAZAQQ010000090.1:2399-3486 GCA_964487485.1 uncultured Candidatus Bathyarchaeia archaeon
CTCGAGGAGATGGGGGAACCACCATGCCCAATAAGAAAAATTGTCACTCCGACACCCGGTGCAAAGGCCGGTGACAGAATCAGGTACATCCAGTTCACGGACTCCGTGTATTTTGCACCTTTGGCACCAATTATCAGATGTTGGGTGTACCACTCACGTTACCGTGGAGTGGATCCAGGTTCCCTGTCAGGCCGTACACCATTAGAGGCTCGGGAGCGTGATGTCGAACTGATAGGCAAGGAGCTCGTCGAAACAGAGCTCTTCGACCCTGCACGTGTCGGTGTCAGAGGAGCTACTGTTCACGGCCATTCTTTAAGGCTTGATGAAAATGGGCTGATGTTCGACATGCAGAGACGCTACACGTTCGATAAGAAAAGTGGCAATGTGGTTTACATGAAAACACAGGTCGGCAATCCTTTAGACAAACCAATACCTATAGGCAAACCCCTATCAGAAAATGAACTGAGGGAAACAACAACACAATTCCGCGCCGACGGCAATTCACTTAGGAATGACAAAGAGGTTATGGGCTTCGTTCAAAGACTCCATTGGCTGAGAACCCTTGCTGGAGCAAATCCTGAAATGGCTAAAGGAGTCTAAGTTTAGAGGTGATAAGAATGTCTAAGAAAACTAAGAAAGTTGGAAAAGTAGCAGGAAAGGAACCGGGGAAAGAAGCTTACCCAACACCTTTAGAAAAGGACAGAATGTTCTACTATGCTCTAACGAAGAAATTCAGGGAAAAACCTGAGGATAAACATACAAGGTTCTACGTGTACGGTGGCTGGAAGCAGTCAAAAAGAAAAACAGAGTTCTACAAATACAGTCAAAAAGCTGCCAAAGAACGTGGAATGCCCCTCTATAACCCAGATCTGCATTTGGGCAAGGGTCCTGGTCAAAGGCTTTTAATGCCCTACCAAATTTCGGGAACAGACATCTTCTGCGAGCCCGATGACCTACACTTCATCAACAATGCAGCAATGCACCAAATGTGGCATGACATAAGAAGAACCGTGATCGTTGGTTTAGACGCAGCCCATGCAATTCTCCAAAGAAGACTTGGAAAAGCCGTTACCCCAGAAACCATAAA
>CAZAQQ010000090.1:3586-6779 GCA_964487485.1 uncultured Candidatus Bathyarchaeia archaeon
GGTACTATGGCGCGATGGTCTGCAATGCAAATTTGTATGACGATGATAAATTCCTATCGCCTCATGGCCGGCGAAGCTGCGGTTGGCGAGTTTGCGTTTGCAGCAAAACATGCCGAAGTAATTCAGATGGGTACACTGATGCCTTGGCGTAGGGCAAGGGGACCAAACGAACCAGGCGGAATCCCACTAGGGTTCTTGGCGGACATGTGCCAAGCTTCAAAAGTCAAGCCTGACGACCCATGTTGGGCTGCTCTGGAAGTTATTAGCATGGCCGCAGTCCTATACGACCAGTATTGGTTCGGAAGCTACATGTCTGGCGGCGTCGGCTTCACGCAATATGCAACCGCAACATATACGGACAACATACTAGATGATTTCTGCTACTACGGCTGGGACTACGCTAAGAAGAAACTGGGGGGCAGAGTTGGAAAAACCAAGCCAAGCTGGGATCTTGTGAAAGACATAGCCACAGAGGTCACCATGTATGGTTTGGAGCAATATGAAAACTATCCAACAGCCATGGAAACCCACTTCGGCGGATCCCAAAGGGCCGCTTGCGTCGCTGCAGGTGCCGGCGTCGCATGTTCCATAGCGACAGGGAACGCTCAAGCAGGCTTGAACGGTTGGTATCTAAGCCAATTGATGCATAGAGAATCCATGGGTAGACTTGGATTCTACGGTTACGACGCCCAAGACCAAGCTGGGTCAACAAACAGCCTTTCATGGAGAAGCGACGAGGGACTGCCATTCGAGTTAAGAGGCGTCAACTATCCAAACTACGCCTTGAACGTCGGACACCAATCCGCGTATGCAGGTATCATTGAGGCAGCTCACATGATTCGCGGAGATGCTTGGGCTGTCAACCCATGTGTGAAGGTAGCTTTCGCCGACAAAAACTTGAAATTCGACTTTGCCCATCCAAGGCTGTGTTTCGGCAAAGGTGCTCTACGCGAATTCGTGCCAGCTGGAGAAAGAGACTTAATCATTCCTCCCCATTAGCATACATTGGAGGCTATAGGCCTCCCACATCCCCCATTTTTTGGCCCTTGTTAGTTTTCTAGCAAATCCCTATCAGTAACCTAAGTATAGCAAGATATTCGGTTGTATTTGAAACTGAAGCGTATAAGGACAGGCCGCGACTAACCTGTATGAACGAAGGAATTGGCGTAAACTCACTTTCTAAGATCGTGAGAGCCCTAAAAGACCTCTCTTCAATTGACAATCCGCCTTCGGCAAGTTCTAGGTACCGTCTCTTTCCGCGTCTTGCCGAGCATATTGCCACTCTCTTCAAGGAAGAACGACTGTTTGACATCATTCCGAGGCTGGAATTGGAGCTAAAGATCGTTCGCAAATACAATCCAACGGTCAGACCTGCTCTAGACCCCTATGTTTCTACACAGATCGGCATCTTCTCTGCGAATTTCAACGCGTGGGAAATTGGGTCTTTGCTCAACTATCCCGAATGCTGCATCCGTTCTTTTACTGAAGAAGTGAGATACGGACTGGACGAAAAACACCTTAAAGAACTGAAAAAAGCAAGGGGGAAGGTATTTGTGGCCACAGCTGGCTTTGTACCATGCAGCCTCTTCTGTGAAAAAAGCCGAAAGAGAGGTCTTACCTCGTTTATGGATAAAGCGAGCGTCAGGAGGTTGCGCCTCCTTGAGAAAGACTTGGCCGCCGCGTTACCTCATTTCCACCCTGAGTACCAAGGGCATTATTACGAAATTAGACCTGCATAACCGCCTCGGTTTACGTGAAAATGTGTTTGTTGACCGTAGAAACTGTAACTGAACCAAAACTAGATTGGAAATTCTGGAGTTGGGAAGTATCTCTAATACGAAAAAGTCGCACGCGCACGAACTGTGTTTTGCACATAGTCAGATTGTTTCCAATAACCAAGATCAACGATAGACGACAAAATCTAGAAGATGTATATTAGCTCATCCAAAGCCCATGCGGAAGGCCTAACGTAGATTATTTGTCTCCAGAGAAGATCCTTATCCTTTCTTCCAATTTTTCCCTTATGAACTCTTTAGCTTTGAGGAGATTTTTCTTCGAGCCTTTCAGAACCAATGTCCTAGGACTTACGTAAAGTTCATCATCAGTCTGAGGAAGTGTCATCTCCAATTCCTCTACGGTCAAATTCAGTTTTTTCGCAGCCTCAGCCATAATTGAGTATGGTGTTCCCGGAGGAACTGCCATGTAGTATGGTCTTCCTGCTTTAGTATTCTGATCTTTGCTGTTCATCCTAATCTTTCCGTCTGGAATGCGCATCTAGCCTCTTCGCGGTTTTTTCTCTTAGGTAGTCTGATATTGTCGGCTGAGGTTTTGTGAATTTTCCCGTCCGAATGCTGTAACCAATGGACAGGATCTTCCTACATACTTTGTCTATCTTGTTCGCAGTGGACGGCTCATTGATTTGGACAATTAGACATTTGGTTACGCTATCGCTTCCGTCATAGTAGTTCATACTGTCAACGTAAACATTGATGACTCCCGGAATAGACGATAGCCTTCTAACAATATTTCTAGTGGTCTTGGAGCTTAACAGCCTTGAAGGAAATATTTCAACTTCTAGGTTCTTTTCCGCCAAACGTGAGAAACACCTGCCTATCGCTGCCGGAATCCAAAACTTATTAGACAAGGACTTTTTTTAAACTTTTAGAACTTCAGCTTGCTCGGGCAGGAAAGATGGCGCGAAAGTGAATCTATAGATGTCAAAAACCGTTGAAGTAGAGAACCTAACGAAGAGGTTCAAGCTTGCGAACGGAGGTTCCGTGAAAGCACTGGACTGCGTGAATATGCATGTTATGAAAGGAGAAATTGCAGGCATCATAGGTGAAAGTGGTTCTGGAAAAACAACCCTCCTAAGAACAATTCGCGGGGTTGAAGCCTTCGATGAGGGAATTGTTAGGGTTGAAGACGTAACGCTAACACCAAAATCAACAGCTGATGACTTTCACAAAGTCAAGACTAAGACGGCGATACATCTACAAAGGTCTTTTAGCTTGTGGCCCGAATCTGTTGTGAACAATGTTGTCCGCGCTTTGTACTACTCGGAGTATGGTGAAGAAAACGTACCGTCTGAAGACTCTTCTGAATTTGGGGAATATCGCAAGCAAGCTTTAGAGATATTGAAGGTCGTTGGACTTGATCACAGGGCTGAGCTTTGGGCTGAAGTATTGAGTGGAGG
>CAZAQQ010000091.1:0-4443 GCA_964487485.1 uncultured Candidatus Bathyarchaeia archaeon
CTTTATTCTAGCTCTCAAGAACGGGGTTCAAATAAGGCTTTCCTCAAAGACTATGGACGAAGCCATCCCTGAGGCTGAGTCGCATAGAATACCGCTGATAATGTGGGACATTTTTACCGGATCAAAAAGCTATGGAGAATTCATTCAAAAAGTCCGCGAAATCGAGAGAAGAAACGCGAAAACGGGTGAATGAGAAGCCTTTCCCTTGCTTCTTGAAGAGGATTTGTATGGCATTTCTGTCTACTTTTTACACAGCGTAGTTAAGCCCCGGCCACCCTTCATCTGATCTCATGCCAACTATCTAACTATGAACGTCAGTATTCGGTATGCTACCCCGCCTACGATCAGTGCTAGTGATATATCCGTGGCAGTAACTCCTACAGCCCTCTTCCATCCAAATTCCCGTGCCAAGACAGCAATCGTAGCAATGCAGGGTATATAGATCATCGTCACCAAAGCGAATACTATCATCTGCACAGGCGTTAGGATCTGATTAAAACTCGTTGTTCCAGCCAGCTTCGCAAGCAAGATCAGCGCAAGCTCCTTACGTAGAACCCCGAAGACCAGAGGTATTCCGCTTAGCGACGGGAGGCCTAACCAACCGTTTATCAAAGGACTCATAGATTCGGCGATAGTCCACATCACGCCGCTGGACATCAGAAATTGCAGGACGATACTGCCTACTATGATTAGAGGAAAGGCCATGTAGACGAAGTCTTTCGTTCTCGCCCAAGTTTTCTTTGCTACAGCCATCGGGGACGGCATCCGATACGGCGGCATCTCCATTATAAGGCCTACAGGTTCTCCGGGCAATACTCTATACACCAATCTACCGAGAGCAAAAACGAGAACTAGATCGAATAAGTAGAGGCCTAAAGCGATATGTAGGCCCACGTATCTTCCGACTAGGCCTAGGATTATGACAGTCCTAGCGGCGCAGGGTATTAGAACGACGACAAAGCCAGCCAAGAAACGCTCGCGATCAGTCTCCATTATTCGACAGCCAGCGCATGCGGGGACATTGCATCCATAGCCCAACAATAGCGGTATGAAGGCTTTGCCATGTAGCCCAATCTTGTGCATGAGATTGTCCATAAGGAAGGCTGCTCTTGGCAAGTACCCGCTATCCTCGAGAACTGCTTGGAGGATGTAGAAAGGCACTATGTATGGCAACGCGATAGCTATTCCAGCGCCTATTCCTGACAAAAACCCTCCAGTGATAACTTCGACAAGAATTGGAGGCAAGGCCTGGGACAGTGGAATCTTGGCGAAGAGTAGTGCTCTCTCGAATAGGCTTTCTAGAACTCCTACGAGGAAGCCTCCTGCGATGAAGATGATGCTGAACATGGTCGTTGCAATGGCGGCTAGAATAGGGTAACCTAGAAGCTTGTGAGCAGTTAATGCGCTGAGTCTATCTGTAAGTGTTACTCTTGGAGGTGTGATGATGCTGGTAGAGTCTCTCGCTATGCTACTTGCGATTCCGTATCTCTCAGAAGCCATAACAATTGATGATGGTTCACCGTGCACTTTTTCGATTTGGTTGACAATTTCTTCGGCGAAAAATAGAACTTCAGCTCCGCTCTCGGACACTCGGACTTTTTCCGCTATGTCTTCATCTCTCTCCAGAAGCTTTACGGCAATCCATCTTGCAGGGTATCTCGCAGTCAGCTGTGCAAGCTTCTCTCGGACAATGCGTTCAAGCTTCTTCAGGTTTTCCTCGATTTCCTTGCCATATTGGATCCTCGTCGTTGATAGCTTAACCTTGCCTTCAACAACATCGATGACTGAGGATAGTAGTTCTTTGGTTCCGACTCCTGCGATAGCAATTGTTGGCACAACTGGTATTCCAAGTGTCTTTGAGAGGCGGTCTACGTCAATTTTGATGCCCCTTTTCGCAGCGAAGTCGATTTGATTGAGAGCCATAACTGCTGGTACTTCGAGCTCTAGAAGTTGAATTGTGAAATAGAGGTTTCTTTCAAGAGCTGAGGCGTCCACAACGTTTACGATGACATCTGGCCGTTCGATGGCTATGTAGTCGCGGGCGACAATCTCCTCCATTGAAAATGTCGACAATGAATAGATGCCTGGGAGGTCGAGAACCTTCACTGTGTACCCTCCAAAATGCAGCGTCCCCTCCGCCCTCTCAACAGTCTTGCCAGGCCAGTTGCCTATGGTCTGATTCAGCCCTGTGAGTTGATTGAAAATTGCTGACTTGCCGACATTCGCATTTCCAGCCAAGGCAACAGTTATGCGTCGCTTCGCTTCCAACTAGTTTCCCACTTTGGGTCGTCTAACAAAAACTTTAGAGGCTACGCCACGGCCTAGTGCAAGGGAAACACCTCGAACCGATATCTCGATCGGTCCGCGAAAGGGAGCGCTTCTTACAACTGCGACTTCAGTGCCGGGGGTCAAACCCATCTCCGCAAGTCTTCTTACTAGTCCGTGACCGCCAAGTGCGAAGGCTACTACCCCCTTTTCGCCTTGACGCAAGTCTGCCAAGCTGAAAGTTTCTTCCACGCGCCCTTCAAGACTGTGGATATTCGCGTAGAAACCTTTCAGTGAGTTCTCATCGAAGCCGTGTCTATGGCGCCAGTGACTGCGCCAATCCTTGATGGCGCCTTCAACGAATCTTGCTGCTCGTCCTAGAACCCTCGGCTTGTGAACATACTTGTCATGAATATAGCGTTCCCGATGCTGCTGAACTTCCATACGCCCCCTAGCAGTCAGCCTCAATGTCTCGTCGATGCGCTCAATCAAATGTTCTTTCAACGCGGTTTCGAGAAGTTCTTCTACATAATCCTTAGGGCGTCTCAGTTCAAGGGCTAAATTACCCAATCTAACCAGTCTGTTCTGAACCTCTGAGGTTCTGATTAGCTCAAGCAGTTCTAGCAGCTGTGGGTCAGCTGACGTGGCAAAGGCCCCCTTGAACTATTTTTTTCTAACCCAAAGTACCGAAGCCACCCTGCTGCTTAGCGGGCTGTCGGCATCCTCCAGCTTCACGGCTACAGAGCCATCTAGCGGAATCTTTTCCTCAACTTTCACAGAGGCCCCTGGTACTAGACCGAGCGAACGGAGATACTGCAAGAGATCGCGATTTTCCTCAACTATTTTAACTATGGTTCCGCGTTCTCGCGGTTTGAGGTCGATTAGAGAACTTGACTTCTTCTCAGTTATTCCTCCGTGTCTTGTGGGGATTGGGTTTCCATGGGGACATGTCTTGGGGTGCCCCAGAATCTTTCTGAGAGGTCTAATCACATCTTCAGTGAAGCCGTGTTCTAGCCTACAAGCAACTTCATGAGCTTTACTCCAATCCATATGTAAGATGTCTGTTAGCAATCGTTCGACGAGTCGATGTCTCCTTATAACATCCAGAGCTATTTTCTTTCCCTCTTCCGTCAGCCTAACTCCTTTGTAGGGTCTATGTGTAACAAATCCTTGTCTCTCAAGCATCTCCACAGTATTGGTTATCGTTCCAAGACTAACATGCATCTTCACCGCAAGTTCTTTAGTCCTAGCCAGCCCATCCTTTTCCTGAAGCCTGTATATGTTCTCCAGATAATCCTCGATTGATGGTGAGACTTCGACCATATCCCCCAACTCTTCTGGCTGACGTAAACTACGAGCAATCGTAGTTATAAACCTAGAGAAATCGCTCCACGGCCTTTTACCAGCAGCACACTTCTGCAGGAAGGGATAGCTCACAGTCGCCTAGAAACAAATCGCTTTATTCTTTCGCTGCTCACAGGGTTGCCAAAGCCGTACAGTCCAAAATAAGGCGTCCAGACTCTAGCCAAAAGCAAATGCAGATGGACATAGCTTGCTTATCACACATTTTTCGCAGAGAGGCTTCTTCGCTGCGCAGATTCTTCGGCCGTGGAAAATTAGGAGATCTGTGAACCTTGGCCAACGCTCCTTTGGAACAAGCCCCATCAAATCCAGCTCAATCTTTTCAGGATCTTTATTCTTACTTAACCCGAGTCTCTCAGCCAACCGCCGCACGTGGGTATCGACGGCTATTCCTTCTATCACGCCGTAGGCATTTGACAAGACAATGTTACCTGTTTTTCGCGCGACACCCGGAAGCGTGACCAATTTCTCCATCGTCTTGGGAACTTTTCCGCCGAACTTTTCTGCTATGATTCGAGCGGCCTTCTTGATGTTCTTCGCCTTGTTACGGTAGAATCCTGTGGGCCTTATGTCCTTTTCAAGATTTCTTAGGTTCACGCGCGCGTAGTCTTCGGGTCTTTGATACTTTTTGAACAGGGTCTTCGTAACCTCGTTAACTCTTTCATCCGTACATTGAGCGGCGAGTATGGTGGCAACCAGAAGCTCGAGGGGGTTCGTGTAGTAAAGCGCAATCTTCGCGTCTGGATGTTCCTTTTCTAGGAGCGTCATAATCTCCTTAACACGGTCTTTTTGATCCATCAAAGAATCGCCTATCAC
>CAZAQQ010000091.1:4543-6751 GCA_964487485.1 uncultured Candidatus Bathyarchaeia archaeon
CTTCCTGAAACATTTTACAGAGATTGGTTCGGAGGCTACGGACTCGGCGCCCGCCTCCTATACTCCGAGCTTAGGCCCAAAACTGACCCGATTGGACCTGACAATATTCTAGGCTTCGCATCTGGGATACTTACCGGAGTAGGAAGCTTTGCAACTGGGAGCTTTGGAGTATTCTGTAGATCACCTCTGACTGGAACTTGGGGTGATTCACGTTGCGGAGGGTACTGGGGACCGGAACTGAATAACGCGGGATTCGACGCAGTTCTCTTTCAAAGTCGAGCTAACACTCCAGTCTACGCATACATCACAAACGACACAGTAGAGGTCAGGGACGCTAGGCACCTGTGGGGCGAGAAGAACTCCGAAACCGAAGAAGCACTCAAGGATGAAGTAGCTGACAAGAAAGCTCAAGTGGCTTGCATTGGGCCGTCAGGCGAGAGGCTCTCACTTATCTCTGCTATAATGCATGATGAGGGACGTGCAGCCGCTCGATCGGGAGTCGGAGCCGTCATGGGCTCAAAGAACCTCAAAGCGGTTGTGGTGAGAGGTGTCAGGCCTCCCGAAATAGCTGATCCGGACAGGTTGAGGGAGCTGAGCCGTGAATGGATTGAAGCAAACCTCAAAGATGAGGATTTCAAAGAGTTCCAGAAATACGGCACAACGGGCATAAATGAACCATCTGCGCTAGACGGAGATTCGCCAGTGAAGAATTGGGGTGGCGTAGGCCAGTTCGATTTTCCCGAGGCTGCGAAAATAAGCGGCGAGGCTGAGTTAAGATACGTTGAAAGAAGGTACGCATGCTTCCGGTGCAGTATTGGCTGCGGTAGTATCGTACGGCTTGAGGGTAGATCCAAGATTCGAACACATCGACCTGAATATGAAACAGCTTCCAGCTTCGGAACGCTGCTTCTCAACGCTGATGTGGAATCAATAATCCGATGCGCTGACATATGCAATGAGTACGGATTGGATGCGATAAGCGCTGGAGCCGCTGTCGCATTTGCCATTGAATGTAGTGAGGAGAAAATAATCGAAAGTTCGCAAACTAATGGAATACGCCTGAGATGGGGAGATTCTGAGGCGATAGTGGAGATGACTGAGAATATGGCGGAGGGAAGGGGGTTCGGCGCATTACTTGCCAACGGAGTCGCAAGAGCCGCGGCCAAGATTGGTAAGGGATCTGAACTGTTCGCTATGCATGTTGGAGGTCAGGAACTGCCGATGCACGACCCTAAGTATACACCTGGACTAGCCACTACATATGTTGCGGATGCCACGCCAGCTCGGCACACACAGGGAACAGAATGGGCGCGGAAGAATACTCTTCCCGGGATTAAGATCCCTGAGATCAAGGACAAGTATGATGGTGCATCCAAGGAACGAGCCATCGCCCACGCAGTCATGGTGAAGAACATGCACTGCATCAACGCACTTGGCGTCTGCCTGTTCCCGGGAATTTTCAGGGTAAAACCAAAGTACGAGAAGTTTCTGAATGCCGTTACAGGGTGGAACATGGCAATTCATGATTATTTACAGGTCGGAGAGAGGATTGCAGCTATTAGGCAAGCTTTCAACATCCGTGAAGGGTTCCGTCCATCAGATTTCAAGCTGCCCGGCAGAGTTATTGGCCGCCCTCCGCAAGACAGGGGCCCACTCAAAGGTATAACGGTTGATGTGGAGTCACAGGTGAGGGAGTACTTCAAGCTGATGGATTGGGATATTCAAACCGGCAAGCCAAGCTTTGAACGCCTACTCAAGCTTGGGCTTCATGATGTGGCAAGAGACCTCCACTCCAAAGGCTAGCATAACTATACCCTATGAAAGGCAAGACTAAACGGCCAAAGAGCCGATGGGCTTACATAGCACTATCCTTTGAAGAGCTAAGAAAAATCGCTGAAAAAAGTAGACAAAAATGCCATAGATAACAAGAAAAAGGGAATAGAACGACTGTTACTCTAGATACGGATTCTGTGACTAACGAGTCCTATGCTTTTGGTAGCATTCTCTGCAGTAGACTGGTCTTCCTTCTTTTGGTACGAATGGCACTTCTGCCTCTCGTCCGCAGTCAGAGCATTTTATCTTATGCATAGTTCTTGGACCGAATCCGCGTCTCTCGAAACCCATGTTTTTTCACTCCTTTGCAGTTAGTTATACAGATGATAATACCGCATGGTAAAATCAACGTATACTGAGTGCATCAGCTAAGAT
>CAZAQQ010000092.1:0-6689 GCA_964487485.1 uncultured Candidatus Bathyarchaeia archaeon
TTAGTGGCGGATCAATCCATGATGGAATGTGGTAGAAGACAACAAACCAGACTATCCCGAAAATAATTCCCAATATCTTGATGGAATCAATAATTCGAGGGGGCTTCTTACCAATATCGGTGACCACCTCCGGCCGCATGATCTCATGCAATCTAATCGCACCCACATTTTTTCCAGTCGTATCATTGCGACTGTTATAAAAGCCTTATTAAGAACTCATTTTGAGACATGATGACCTGCGAAGGAACGGGGGCACGATAGTTTAGAGAAGTCGGATGAGATAACGGGAATAGTTTATATGGCAAGTCGCCTAACCAACGGTTAAAATGATCAAGTCATTGCTACTTGTTGCATTAATCATTGCATCTTCGCAACCGTCGCCTATTTCTCCAGTGGGTTCCATGGTTGCTTTCCGACTTGATGACATACAGGATTTCTGGATAAGCGGGATCCAGAGCGAAATAATCAAGTATTTTGTAGATAACGAGATCCCTTTGACAGTCGGTGTCATCTGGTATGCATTCGGGAAAGATGATAAGCTAGTCGAAACCGTTCGCAAAGGAGTTCGAGAGGGTATCATCGAAGTTGCGCTCCACGATGTCCCCGGCTATCCTTCAATGAACCAAACGGAACAATTGCAGCGTCTAAGGAAAGGTAAGGAGTTTCTCGAAAATCTGCTAGGCACTAGCGTAAAGACGTTCATTCCGCCTATGAATAGATTTGACGACAGCACGATCAAGGCATGTGTTGAGGCTGGCATAGAGTATATCAGCTCAAGCCTAGATTTCGACAAGCCATATTTCGAGACTGTTCCAAAACGCTATCCCTCAACTGTCGAGACGGAGAACTTGATCGCTGTATACCCTGCAAGATATGTTTGGATTCCCCGGCAATACGAACGGATTCTAGGATCCTTGCAAGATTCTCTGTCCAAGTATGGCTACGCGCTTGTAACTGTTCACCCCCAACAATTTTCGAAGGTTGTTGAAACAGAAATGATGGATCAAATTGAGGAGGAATATCTATCGGATTTCCTGCGACTAGTGGGTTGGGTCGTACAGAATCAGATAGTGGTTCAGCTTAGGCAACTTGATGAGTCTAGATACGTTTCACTGCGAGTGGCCGCTGCTTCGAGCCTATCGGAGATTGCAAACAGAAGCAGAGTTGTAATAGCGTGGCAGAGAGGGGGTGAGCAAATGAACTTTACAAGGAAACTGGATTGTGTCATTTGTGTTCCGACAGGGGCTGTCACCAGACTATCGGCGGTGCCAACGCTTCAATACACGGACAGGAAAGGTGAGCGGTTCCTAATTTTCCTTGAAACTAGCGAACTAGTATTGTCAGGGCAATTTCTGAATTTCACGGCCAAACAATCGCTCTTAGTGTCAGTATCGGCGAAAAAGCAGTACTATCTCTCTGTTATCTCAGAGCATGGGAATCCGGAAGGGGAGGGCTGGTATGATTCGGGAGCGTACGCTACTGTATTCGTTAACTCTCCTATTCCAAGATTCGGACAGCAGTATGTACTGGTGGGTTGGGAAGGTACTTCAAACCAGGCTGTGCCTCGTCCAGCAGTGTTGATGGATCGGCCAAAAGTGGCAAGAGCAATCTGGGCAGTGGATAGCAAAGGGCTCTACTATCTACTGGCTGTGTTAGCAGCAGTCCTCGCGCTCTTTTTGGCATATGCCATTTTAAGGAGAAGCAGATCGAAGTAAGGCATGCGTGAGCCAAGGTTTCGAACTTAAGAGCTACTGGAATAAGTAAGTGAAGCTTTCGCAGACGGTTTTTCTTTTCAAGAATTTGTAGTCGCGAAGGCTTGTCCACGAGGCATGAGTGAGTTGAATGTACGTGCACACGTTAAATATCGGCCTCTCGTATCTGCTTAATCGGAGAACAAGGGAGATGAGGCGTGGAATGATTGATGTGGCTTTTTGGTCGGCGATGGTTGTGATAGTAGTGCTTGGAACAGTAGGTGGTATTCTGATCAAACATGGAACCAATCAATTCGGTGCAATTAGTCTTCAGCGCATGTTGGAGCTGAACCTCTCACGCGACTTCTTCATCTCGATGGCGATACTTGGTTTAGGCATAGTACTAGCTGCATACGGCGGTCTAGGCTTAAGGGATAGGTGGTTCGCGATGAGTTACCTTTTTACGCCGACGATCTTTATTGGGCTGGTCTTTCTTTTCTTTTCACGTATGTTGA
This sequence comes from uncultured Candidatus Bathyarchaeia archaeon, assembly GCA_964487485.1. Taxonomy (GTDB): domain Archaea; phylum Thermoproteota; class Bathyarchaeia; order 40CM-2-53-6; family CAZAQQ01; genus CAZAQQ01. The sequence goes on from CAZAQQ010000092.1 coordinate 2,207, forward strand.
TAGGTGTTCCCCTTTCGGTGACTGGGCTTGGAAGGCTAACCGTAGTACTGACTGCCCTGTTGGTAGCGGCAACGGTGATTGCAAGCGCAATCGTGTTTAAGGAGGCTTTCCCGCCCCGCGTCATAGTGGGCATAGTACTGGCTGTAGTAGCTATTCTCCTCATCGGCGAAGCCTAAAACGCGATAATAGGATTCGGGTGACTGCGGTAAACTCTGACTCCACAGGTCTATATAAGCTTGGTACTACAGCTTTCACTTGAAGGCTGTCCATTAGCAGGCGAAAAGTCTCGACGGAGATCTGTGGTTAACCTTTGGTGTTTCGACGGTGGCATAGGCGGAGGGGAGTGCAGCTTCCTCACCTACCCTTATTCGCTAATGGGTCTCTCCAGCTTGAAAAAAATAGACTCTCGGGTATTGTCGCTGTCTTGATTCAGTTGTTTTCTTGCTGAGGGAAGCAAGGTTAAAGGGCGTGCTCGACAACAATATAGTTGGCGGTAGAACACGTGGACCGGGTTTTCAGAAAAAGGTTCGGTAAACTTCGGCCCAAGAGGGTCTTAGGTCAATTAGTTGTATATGAGGAGGAACGCTGTGGCAGTCAGGGTAAGGGTTAAAGCGAAGTCCAGTGGAGGAGAGTTGGAAACCGCTGCGCTTGTAAATACGGAGTTTGAAACTGAGCAACCTGAAATCCTACTCCCAGCTAGACTAGCTGAAATCCTTGGCCTTTATCCACCTAAGTCCGGGTCGCTGCTCCAAGAGTATAGCGTGGTTGGAGGCACGACGGCTGTTATCAAAAGCCCTGAAAAGATTCACGTGCAATTGCTGTTGGAGGACGAAGAAACGACCTCAGTCGAAGCTGTTACGCTAATATCTGATAGGGAAGACGAAGTTCTAATTAGTGATTCCTTAGCGTCAGAGCTTAAGATATCGATAGAGGATGCGAAAGAAAGGTTATGGAGGCTCAGGGATGAGACTCTTGAAAAACTCAGGCGAAGCAGTAAGCCGCAGTATTGGTAACTGAAGCTGTCTCGTGGCTTTTTTGAATGTTGATATTCACATGATCATTTGCCAAATCTTCTCTCCCTCTTTTGAAATATTCGAATTGCTCTCCACAAATCGATTTTTCTGAACTCAGGCCAGAAAACGTCTGTGAAGCAAAGCTCGCTGTAGGCGCTTTGCCAAAGCAGAAAACCGCTTAAACGCTCCTCTCCGGAGCTCCTAATGACTAGATCCGGGTCGGATTTCGGTAGGTAGGAAGTGTACAGATATTTCTCGAAAACATTTTCGTTGACATGTTGGGGGTCTAGGAAACCGTTTTTGACCTGTAGAGCTATTTGTTTCGCTGCATCTACAATTTCCGCTCGGCCTCCATAGGCGATGGCAATATTCAGGTAAAATTCATCGTAGTCCTTCGTGGCTTCTTCAACTTCTCCTATCAATTCTCTTACATCTTGCGGCAACCTGTAGGTCTGCCCTATAGCTTTGACACGCACTTTGTTTTTATGTATCCTCTTATCGGCCAAAGCTTTCCTGAGATTTGATACAGCCAGTTTCATGATTTCTTCAACTTCGTCCAGTGGTCGCTGAAAGTTCTCTGTTGAGAAAACGTAGAGTGTAAGCGTCCTAATTCCCAAGTCTAAGCACCAATCTAGTAGTTCCTCAATCTTCTCAGCTCCGTAATGGTGGCCGATACTTGGATTTAGATTCCTTAAGCCAGCCCAACGGCGATTTCCATCTAGGATTATACCTATGTGCTCAGGCATTCCACCATGCTCTATCTGTTTCCAAAGCCACCACTCATAAACTTTGTAAATGCCTAAAATCGAAAGCAGGGTTCTGAGCAAGGCTAAGCCTCTTCGGAGAAACTCAAGATTTTTCGGAAGATCTCTCAAGCATCTTTTTTATCGCATCCAAGCTCTTGAAAGTTCCGATGTCATAGTGAACTCTATCAGTGACATACCCGTGTACAGGCAACCGATCTTGGATTAGCTTCGGAATCACATCGGATGCAATATCAAGATTGTGTCCGCAGTATCTCAGAACTTTCGGCTCAAACACGTAGATGCCCATGCTTGCAGGATATTCCGGAAGCACTGGTTTTTCCTTAAAAAAGATAAGTCTACCATCTTGGTCTATCTTCCCAACCCCAAAATCCAAGGGTACACTCCTACTCAAAGCGATTGTGCAGATGGATTTCTTCTCACTATGAAAGCGAATCATTTCGGAGAGGTTGAAGTCTGTGAGCACATCGCCATAGTAGACTATGAAGGTTTCGGTGAAAAGCCCTTCAGCATCATGCAACGCCCCTGCTGTACCCGTCCTCGCAGCTATTGAGTAACTGACCCTTACGCCAATTCGGTCTCCGTCTCCATAGTAGTTACGGTATACCTCTCCATCATCATTGGAAGCCAATAGTACAACGTCAGTTACTCCATGTTTCTTGAGGTAGTCGAAAACATAGTCTAGGAAAGGCTTGCCGCCAATAGGTATCATGCATTTCGGAACATAAGATGTAAGCGGATATAGCCTGCTACCATGACCCCCCGCGAGCAAGGCTGCTTTCGTGAGCCATTTCCTCCATGGATATGAGAATATAGCATGAAGGCACGGCATAAAAGGTTAATATCCCAGAAGCATCGAGTTGCCCCTCAACCACTGAAAGCCTACTGGACAATATTCTGTGTATGCAATCGGATCTCCGGAGGTTTTCGAGAAGATATGAGAGCCTTATTGCTAGAGCTTCTAGACGCCACCAGCGGCGAAAAAGAAGCATATGTTGAGAACATACAAGAGAAAGCTCGTGTAACTAAGGCCGCCACAGCCGCGATGCTGGCAAGGCTGAAGGATCAAGCTCTTCTCACACTCGAGAATGACGTGATAAAGGTCAACGCATTGCAACGAACCTTACTCGCAGTTGAGGCTCTCAAGTCTGGAGCTACTTTGGAGTCGGTTAGTCGAAGGCTCAGCTGGAGAGAGTTCGAGGAAGTTGTGGGGCAGATTCTTGAAGCGAATCACTATTTTACTTTGAGGAACTTGGTGATTCGATGTGGTAAGAGGAGGTTTCAAATAGACCTTATTGGGCTTAGGGAGCCGTTGTTACTTTGTATAGACTGCAAGCACTGGAAACGATCTGGGAAGGCGATGTTCAAAGCGGCTGACAAGCAGTTGGAGAGAACCGTGGCGCTCGCTGAAAACTTGAAGAGTCTGAGCGGTAGGCTGCGAGTAGGAAGCTGGAAGGCGGTAACGTTGATCCCGCTCCTAACTGTCCTGTATGATGCTTCGGAAAGGATTTACAACAGGATACCAGTAGTGTCGGTTTCGAGGATGAGGGAATTCATAAACAAAATTGATCCATACGTTTCGGATTTTGTGAAGATCACGGTGAGTTTGGAGGCGGCTGCCTAATGAACCTCATGATTCTTTATGGAAAAAGCCAAGATAGAAATGTTAGGGAGCTGATTAGGGAATCTAAGCGGCTTGGACATAAGGTTGTTGTCTCACGCGTTGCGGACATTTCCGCCCAAGTTGATGGGCGAGAAATGAGTTTTTGGCATAGCAGAAGAAAACTCGAAAAGCCAGAACTATGCTTCGTTCGCGGTCTGGGACCGGGTGTCGATGAGGCCATTGCAAAGAGGATGGCGGTACTTTTTCAAATGGAGTTATGCGGTGCGCGTGTAATAAACCCAGTTAACTCTATCTTTTTAGCGAGAAACAAATATGCTACGGCATGCTGTCTAGCCAGAAGAGGGTTGCCTGTAGCCCCCACATTCATAACTGAAAGCTCACTCGAGGCCTATAGGGTGACCAGAAGACTAGGAAACGTCGTGTATAAGCCGTTGATCGGATCCATGGGGTATGGTTCGCTTCTAATGAGGGATGCAGACCTAGCCTATAATGCCTATCGCACCTTGGAAGGAATTGGGAAACCAATACAACTGCAGGCCTATGTGCCAAATCGAGCAGGGGACATGAGGGTGTTCGTAATTGGGAGAGAGCCAGTAGCGGCGATGGGTAGGACAGCCCATGAAAAAGGCTGGAAAACAAATATAGCGCAAGGGGGAAAAGCGAAAGCGATTGATTTGCCATCGGAAATAGCTGAAATGGCTATCAGGTCTACGGAGGCGCTGGGACTAGAGTATGCAGGGGTTGATTTGATAGAAAACGAGAGCGGTAGGGTGTGCGTACTTGAGGTTAATGCTTGTCCTAGTTGGCAGGCCTTAAAGAAAATTGCTAAACTGAATATTGCAAAGAAAATTGTCGAGTACGCAGTTGAAAGCCAAAACCGTTGAATCAGCTAAACGGGGGTGGACTCTAGAAATCCGCTAGTACAACATCCGTGGATCTTTGAACGCCTTCTGTAGGCAACCGCTCTGTTGCCAAGGCACTGCAGGTGGGTTACTTCTCAAGTATCCCCAGTAACCCACCTATTATGCCAAGCAGAATCCCGACTATGAATCCTCCCCAAATCACCAAGCTGAGCACAGAGA
>CAZAQQ010000093.1:0-6652 GCA_964487485.1 uncultured Candidatus Bathyarchaeia archaeon
GGGAAACTAGTTTCTTAGCTTCCTCCACAGTATTAGTCATTGGTTTCTCAACCAAAACGTGTTTGCCAACTTTAACCGCTTGAGTAGCCACATCATGATGAGTAGTTGTCGGCGTGCATACGGTCACAGCCTCTACGTCATTTCGCAAAAGCAATCTCTCAATATCAGTATACCACTGCACGCCGAATTTCGCCGCTACTTCCTTCGCTCTATTTTCATTTGAATCACATACTGCTATGAGATTGGTTTCCTCCATGTTTCTGAAGACCCTAGCGTGATTTTGCCCCCAGAAACCGCTTCCTATGACTGCAACGCCCAGCTTCTTCATTTTGACCACGTTCCTCTTCCAACGCCTCGGTAGGTCAAGCCTGTTTTTTCAACCGATGAGGGATCGAGGACTTGGGCGCAATCGACAACCAGCGAGGATTTAGCCATACGGGTTGAGAGTTGGCGTATATTCAGCTGCTTAAACTCGTCGTGGGCTACCGTAATAATTAAGCAGTCAGCCTTTTCTATAGCCCGCCTCAAATTTGGTTCGCTGCTGTATCCCATTTTCGCCACCTCAGCTGAGCTGAAGTTTGGGTCATAAATAGTGACGCGAGACCCTCTACGCTTCAAAAGGGATATTAGCTCAACTGCCGGGGAGTACCGGGTTTCCTTAGCGTTTGCACGGTAGGCTAATCCTAGCACAGTTACTTTTGCTCGGGCAAGAGCTTTTCCACAAGCCCTCAACCCCTGAGCCGCCAATCTCAAGGCGTGTTTAGGCATGTTCTCATTGATTCTTCTAGCTTGTTTCACCAAAGCCATTTTGACGCCTAAAGCCTTCGCTTCTTCAGTCAACAAATAGGGGTAGACAGGCAGGCAATGTCCTCCAACGCCTACTCCTGGAAAATGGAGATGCGAGTAGGGCTGGGTATTAGCAGCTTCCATAGCTTTCACATAGTCTATCCCAGCTTCCTCGCAGAAAATTGCGAAATCATTTGCAAGCGCTATATTGAGATCCCGGTACACACTCTCGAAAAGCTTTGTTGCTTCAGCCGTTCTCATGTCTCGCGTTTTAATCATACCCCCCTTCACAACAGTCGAGAGCACAGCGCAAGCAGCTTCCATGCTGTATTCATCGATTGCGCCAACAACTCTAGGGTACTCCTGCAAATCCTTTAGGATTCGGCCGCTAGTGGCTCTAATTGGGCTATAGGCGAGACCGAAATCCTTCGCAGCCTTCAAACCAGAATGTTTCTCAAGCGTTTCTTTCACTATCGTTTCTGTGACTCTAGGGCCGCAAGTGCTTTCGAAAATTACCATGGACCCAGCTCTAAGGCCTTTCCCTATTTCTCGGGATGCATCCTCGACAGCTGAATAATCTGGCTTTTTCTGGCGGTCAATCATTGTTGGAACTACGATTATGATTACATCGCCTTTGGAAGCTGCCTCTTGGAGATTTGTCGTCGCCACGAGTCTTCCGCTGCCTATGTGCTTCTTGACGAGTTGTTTAAGACTAGGTTCCGAGAGATGAGATTCCCCTTTGTTCAGGATTTCAACTGCGCGCGGGTTTATGTCTACTCCTATAACGTTGGCCCCAGCTTCAGCGAAGAGGCAGGCTGTTGGCAGACCCATCCAACCCAGCCCGACGATGCAGACTGTCAACTTTCCCTTTCTAATTTCATCCGCGATTTTGCTTAGCTTTAGACCCATGAAGCTTGAAGACGTCGTCATTTGCACCTTTTCCCCTAGTAGCTCCGATAGGAAATATTTAACTATTTTTAACTCTACTATAGTTAAATACGGTCGTGGTGCAGATGAACCTTGAAGAAACCGCACAAACACTAAAGGAGATGGGGCTCACTCAGTACGAATCCTCAGCCTACCTAGCGTTAACCCAAGAGACAGAGGCTACAGCGGTCGAGATTTCCCAGCGATCGAAAATACCGCTGACAAGAGTCTACGGCACATTGGATCAACTAGTCAGGAAAGGACTGATAAAAACAGTCTCGGGGAGGCCCAGAAGATACCAAGCGACAGCCCCCAACAACGCAATCCAAGAGTACATCGCCTTTCTAAAAGCAGGCTTTGACGAAAAGACTGAAAAAGTGCAGGCGGCCGCGCAGAAACTGTTGAAACAAATTGAGCCGATCTACTGGAAGGCACATCTACGCGTTAAACCCGAAGAACTCCTCGAACCTTTAACGACTCTTGAAGAAATGATGGAGAAAACCAAGAACATGATAACTTCTTCTGAGAGGGAGGTTCTAGTATCCACAGCCTTGTTTTCGTGGCTTCCAGATATTAGGAAAGAGTTAGAACAGGCCGCAGGACACAAAGTAAAAGTCAAAGTCCTAATGCAAGTGGCAAATGAAAAAATCAAAAGGCAGGCCGAAAACTTAGTCAGAAAAGGCATCACGGTGAAGGATACCGTTGACCCTTGGCATCCTGTTAGGGGTACTCTAGTTGATGACAAAGCCTTAGTCTTCGTAATCTGGGCCTCAGAGGAACAGGAGAAACATTGGTATCCCATCATCTATAGACCGCATTACACACAGAATCCAGGATTAATCAGAATCTTCAGAGAATCCTTCGAAAACAGGTGGAATAAGGCTAAGCCACTATAGAGACTGCTTAGAATTTTTAGAAAGTGTTGACAATGAAGATCTGGATAGATATCCTAACGCCTAAACAAGCAAACTTCCTAGGAGTTCTGGCTACCAGACTAGAAAGGAAAGGACATGCCATCCTAATCACTACAAGACGCTATCGAGAAGTCAATCAGCTTCTGGATTTTCGCAAGATCAAAGCGGTAATCGTAGGGAGATATGGCGGTGACTCGCTCGTTGACAAGTTGCTTTTCAGCGCATGGCGAGTAGAGAAGCTAAGTCGCTTAATCGCGAAAAACGAACCTGATATCGCAATTTCCTTTTCGTCCCCTGAGGCCGCTAGAGTTTCCTATGGTTTGGGAATTCCACATTACTGTGTAAGCGATTCTCCCCATGCAGAAGCCGTCTGTAGACTCACCATTCCTCTCTCCAAAAAGCTTTTTACTCCAAGAATTATCCCGAAAAAAGCTTGGATGCCTTTCGGCATATCCTCGAACAACATTGTGCAATATGATGCGTTAGACCCGATCGTCTGGATTCGTGAGTTCAAGCCTGTCGACACCGCGGTTCAGGAACTGGGGCTGGAAACTGAGAAGCCCATTATAACTATTAGACTTGAAGAAGCTTTTGCCTCATACCTTCTGGGAAAGACTTCCGACACGAAGCCTCTTGCCCTTCAAATAGTAGGAGAACTCTTACGCAAGAAGCTTAATCTGCAGATCATCGCTTTGGCGAGATATGGCCGTCAAAGTTCAGTCTTAAAGCAGAAATTCGGGAAAAAGATAATTGTGCCGAGGGAGGTAGTCGACGGTTTAAGCCTTCTCTCTCAAACCTCTGTGTTTATCGGAGGCGGAGGTACAATGACAGCTGAAGCTGCGCTGATGGGAATTCCTTCCATATCATATTTTCCGTCAGACTCTACGTACGTCGAAAAATATCTGATTGAGCAAAGTTTGTTGGAGCGTCTAAGGAATCCTAGAGAAATCGCCGACAGGGTTTCAGCGATTCTGAAAGATACTGAATACATGGAAAGGAAAAATGAAAAAGCCCAAATTCTTGTAAGCAAAATGGAAGACCCACTAAACGTTATGATGCGTGAGTTACAAGAAATCCAATAAAGCTTAGGCTAACCAAGAATGCTTTTCGAAACTGAGTTCACTAATGCCGGTGAGCTAGCTCATGTTATGTGTGCTTTGGTAATAACAGACGCCTGAGGGAACCTATTTTACTCAGGAACTACGTGCTCCATGATGCCTTGGTGAGGCCATCCTCAACTTGGGAGGCCAGCTAAGGGTAGTCCTAGGTAAATCGACCACAGTAGGGGCAAAATTGTCCCCGCGGTACCCATGTCAGAAATTGACCGCAGTGATGGCATCGATTGCGGATATAGTGGGACGTGTACCAGTAGAAATAGTCAATGCGTTCAGTGCACCAACGTAGGTTAATGCCGAAATAGGGTGTTTCCCATTGAAAGTATTTTGTCCATCCAGCCCATTGTAATAGATGAGGTGGCGTTTGATAATTGTAATACTTGGGGTAAGTCCTGATACTCATTCTGATCACTGCTCATTAAACTAAGGTTCCTGAAGTCACAAACAAGTCCGCGTTATTTAAGGTTAATACCCCGCTTTCTCAGGGTTGTAGTAAAGTAAGTGTCCATTAGCTTGTACCAAAAATATAGCCAAATAACTGCCATGATTGCGCTTAAGGTCACTCGCATGACGCTAGTTAGTACGCTACTAATAAGTCCATCGATTGGCGCTGAGAAGGTTAGAACGAATTTCGAAATCAGAAACAGTCCAAAAACTAGCGAAAGCCAAACAGTTAGAAGAATCCCCGCTAGAGGAATAATTCTCTTCAACTTAGCTACCTCGGCGTGAAGAATAAGGTTATGACTGCGAAAACTGCGCAAATTACTTCCAAGATTACCATTGCCTTGACTATTTCGCTTTCTCTGAGAGGGCCTTGAGCCAGTATTATCCTCGCTAGTGTTATGGGCGCAGCCTTGTCTTCGCCGACCTCTAGTCTCCCCTCCCCAAGCAGAGTAGTCGGCCTCGACGCTATCTCTCTTCTCTCATAAAGTCTGCCTATTGAAGAAAGTCCATAGAATGCGTTCATGATATGCGGCATCATAGCCACCATTACAGGAACTTCGATTTTTCCAATGATGGCTAAGGCGCCGATAGCTGAGCCGACATATAGGCTTCCAGTGTCACCAGCAAACACCTTTGCCGGGTATCTGTTGAATTTATGGAACCCAATTAGACATCCCAGCAGAGCTGAAGCTAAGGCAGCTTCCTCCACCCTCCCGACTAAGGCAAAGCATATGATCATCGATATTGCGACGACGCTGCATGTTCCGCTCATGGCACCGTTGAAAACATCCATCATGTTAACTGCGTTTGAAGGAACTGCTATGGCAAATGGCACTAACAGAGGATAGACAATTGTCAACCTCGTAGCGCCTATGAGGGGCAAATTTGGATGCGGGGAGTATGCCCCAAGAGCCAAGATTGGCGCTGCGGCTAAAGCTGTTAGTAGAGGCTTGATTTTTGGGTTTAGTGGTTTGAGGTCGTCCAAAATGCCTACGGAGCCAACCCAAAGGGTTGAGGCTAGAAACGCTATTAGTTCTTTTCTATAGGCGGGAACGTAGATCATAAGCGCAATCGTTGAAGTTGTGAGCGCAACTATTATGGAGAGGCCGCACATCTCTGGAATGGTTGGCTTATCAAGTTTATGAATGTCCACTCCGACTATTCGAAGCTTCAACATCCTTTTCGCAATCCAAGGCGTCAGGAGATAGGTTAAGGCGAAACCTGCGAAAAAAGATGGGATTGCATAGAGGAGAAACTGTTGCAACAAAAATCGCCTTAACCGGCAAGCTGTTCTACAAACTGCTTTACCGCGGCTTTGTATTTTGAAACTGATTCCGCCGCTTCCTCCAAGGTTTTTGCTTCAGCAAACAGTCTGTAAATCGGTTCAGTACCGCTAGGCCTTATCAAGATCCAACTGTTGTCGGAGAGCCATATTTTGGCCCCGTCAATCGTCTCAACTCTCAATCCGCCAAGGCTTCCAACAATTTTCTCCAAGACTTGTTCCTTTATGGCATTCGGGCAAGAGACTTTGTCCTTAACAATTTGATAAGATGGGAGATCCCCTAGAAGCTCAGAGAATTTCTTCTTAGTTCTAGACAAAATGTCCGCAATGAGGGCTGCTGCCACAGCGCCATCCCTTACAGCGAGGTGGGGCCCATAGAAAACTCCTCCATTTTCCTCGCCGCCCAGTTTGGCGCCTATCTGCTGCATTGCCCTCGAAACATTTATGCTACCGACCCTAGTCCAGCGTACTTTTCCACCGTGAGCTTCAGCGATTTCTTCTACAGCCTGCGACGAGCTTATGGGAGTGACTATTGTTTCGCCCGGATGCTCTGACAGGAAATGTTTTTCGATTATAGCGAAGCTTTTGTCGCCCCAATGTGGTACGCCGTTCTCATCTACGAAAATCGCCCTATCTGCGTCGCCGTCATGTGCAACTCCAAAGTCGGCTTCAAAAGCCTTAACCGCTTGGCCTAGCTGGAGAAGATTTCCAATTGTCGGTTCAGGGGATCTGGCCGGAAACGTTCCATCCAAGTTCGCATTAATGGTGTACACTTGGCAGCCAATTTCCCTTAAGAGATAAGGTGTAACCAAGGCTCCGACTCCGTTGGCCGGATCTACTACTACTTTCAACCTAGCTTTTCGAGTTCTATTGAGGTCTATATGCCGTTTGATAGCGTCTCTGTATTCTTCCAAAGCTCCTGCTCTGGTCGACTTTGCTCCAAGGCCTCTATAATCTACTCTTCTCCACTCTTTTCCGAAGTAAATTTTTTCAATTGCAATCTCTTTCTCGCGTGGCATTTCAATCCCATCGCTGTCGCTTACTTTGATTCCATTGTATTCTGGAGGGTTGTGGCTTGCAGTTACGATAACAGCACCATCGTATCCCCATGCCTTGGTGAGATATTGTGTCGCTGGCGTGGGAGCCATCCCAATATTAACTACTGAGCACCCAGTAGAAATCAA
>CAZAQQ010000094.1:0-1533 GCA_964487485.1 uncultured Candidatus Bathyarchaeia archaeon
CGCATTAACTCTTTGCAATTATTGACTAAGAGCGTGGTGCCACCTCTAGTTATTTTTTCCATATCCGCCCTGTCAGGTCTGGGAGTATGGGGAATACTCGGGGCATGGTCCTCCCCCCTAACACTCCCCCAACACTACCAACTTTTCATCACTGTTGCAGGAATCATATCCCTATTCACATTCGGAATATCAATTTGCAGAGTTCGCTTGGGCACATTGAGAATAGAGGTTGGGGAGTTAAAGGAGCCGATATACGTTAGACATGTGAGGAGACTTGATGCTGAAGATGTGATAAAAGCGGCGAGGAGGTAAGTGCCTGTCCAACCCATTTTTCATAGCGGAACTAGTGTGGCCATAAACAACGAGAAGGCTAAGTTTGACTCAAAGAGCCGCTGACATCAGAAGTGCAACAATGGAATAAGGGGTATCCGTTGGACAAGGTCAGAGAAGGTGATTACGTTGTGCTCTTCCTCGATCCGCGGCGAAAATGGCTTGTGAAGGCAATTGGAAAAAAGGAGTTTCATACCCATAAGGGTCTAATAAAACTCGCCGAAGTAGTCGGGAAATCCTACGGAGAAAAAGTAAAGACTAGTTTAGACTTTGACTTCTGGATTCTCAAACCAACAACATACGACTTCATTATGAGCGCAGAGAGGCTCACGCAAATTGTCTACCCGAAGGATGCTGGAATAATCCTGCTCAGACTTGGGATAGGTCCGGGGAAAAAAGTCATAGAGGCTGGAACCGGGAGCGGAGCCATGACCCTTGCATTGGCAAATGCCGTCAAACCTAGGGGCCACATATATTCATACGAGCTTAGGCCGGAATTCATAGAAGTGGCAAAAAGAAACCTAGAGAAGGCTAATGTCGCTAAACACGCAACAATCAAGAATCTTGACGCAAGACTAGGATTCGAAGAGGAGAAAGTCGACGCTGTCTTTGTTGACTTAGGCGAACCTTGGGAAATCGTTCCCCATGCATACAAGTCTTTGAAAGGCGGGAGTTCCATAGGCTCCTTCAGCCCAACAATAAACCAAGTTGAAAAAACGGTGACAGCCCTAAACAGAAACAATTTCGTCGACATAAGCTCAATAGAATGTTTAGTCAGAGAAATGCGAGTTGAAGAAGGAAAAACAAGACCTTTGACCACGATGATAGGCCATACAGGCTACATAACATTTGCTAGGAAAATATTTCGCCAGAATGAAAGTTGATCTGATCCTTTTCAGCGGATCCAGCGTAAGCTACCTTGTTTTCATCAAATCCGCAGTCAAGGTGACCATTTTTCGGAACGAACCCTCTCAGCCAATCGCACAGCTTGAATGGTCGCTGCCACATCGTGCGTTCGAATTACATGAGCACCGTTATAGACAGCGATGGCAGTTGCCGAAAGTGAGCCGTAGAGTCTATTTTCCGGGTTTGCTTGGTTAAGAATCTGGCCGATGAACGATTTCCTTGACACTCCAACATACACAGGCCTTCCAAGCGAGTGGAGTTGCCTAAGATCCCGAAGCACATTGCAATCCCAGATAT
>CAZAQQ010000094.1:1633-6576 GCA_964487485.1 uncultured Candidatus Bathyarchaeia archaeon
ATGGCTGATTCCGCAACTCCACTTCTCTTAGTGTCTGCAGTTAAAGGGACTTTCACAACGTTCCTAACAGCCTTAATCGCTGAGCAGAGTCTCTTTGCTTCCTCTTCGACGGGAATCTCAGTTTTCAAGTAGGGAGCTGTTGACATTGCGCCAATATCAATTATATCAGCTCCCTGGCCCACCATACCCAGTGCAGTGGAAGCTATTGTTTCCTCAGTGACTCTTACTGACTCTTTATAGAATGATTCTGGACTAACATTTATCACGCCAACAACGCGAACCGGTTGTCCTTCCCCGATTTTGACGCTGCCTATCTCTGCCTGCAGTCGCAAAGCCACGGCCCCTCAATCCCTCTGTAAAATATTTGATTTAAATCCATAGGTGTTGCCAGGGATCTACTGCCACATGATCTTATAAGTCAGGTTTTGACCCTAATTCGGTCAATCAAGTGGTTGCGGTGTTGGCGTAGTGGAGCTACAAGATCTGCATGAGCTAAAGCCCGATGTCGCAATTTCGATAAGGAAGGTTGGAATCACAGGGGTTAAGATGCCGATAGGGTACATATCTTTCAACAACAAACCAGTAGTCGTAGTTCCTGTTTTCAACGTCTTCATCAACCTTCCCGCGAATCAGAAGGGGATACATGCCTCTAGGAGCTATGAAGTAATAGCTGAAGTCCTTAGTGAGCATGCTGGTCGAAGGTACAAGCTGGAAGAGATTTGCGCCGCAATTGCCAGCGAACTACTCAAAAGACACGGATATGCGAGCCGGTCTGAGGTTCAGGCGCGAGGTGAAGCTGTCTATGAAAAGAAAACGCCTAGGACTGAAATCCTGACCTACGAGTCTTGCCACATACTTGCCAAGGCTATTGCTTATCGGGAAAAGAATGACTCAGTGAGTGTCAAGAGGTTTGTAGGAGTTCGCGTGACGGGAATTACTGCATGCCCGTGCGCGCAAGAAATCTTGGAAAACTGTTCGCGCGAGCAAATAGCTACTGTCAAGCCCCTATCGAAAGTGGAGGTTGACGGAATCTTGAGTCAAATTCCAGTAGCCACGCACATGCAACGTGGATACGGATCTATCATAATGGAGCTGCCCAAGAACATGGAGGTCGATGCTATGCGTCTTGTACGTGTAATAGAAGACTCAATGAGCGCCCCAACTTTCGAATTGCTGAAGAGGCCTGATGAAGCAGATTTGGTAATGGAAGCCGCAAACAAGCCTCGGTTCGCCGAGGATTGCATCAGGTATATGATGAAGAACTTCGTTGAGGCCTTCCCCAGCCTTCCCGATGGAACTTCTGTTGTTTTCTCAATGAAGAGTAAAGAAAGTATTCACAAACACGATCTTGTAGCTGAGAGAAGCATTACCATGGGAGAGATGAAGAGGGAGATTTCGGAACTAGGTTCGATGGCGACCTGAAGTATGAAGCTGATGGAATGGTGGCCGTGGTACGAGCTTATCCTAAAAACCTTCGGGTTCGACGCCAAAAGAGATCGAGATGCCGCTGACTTACTCAGCGAAATGATTGTCGGCAGGACTGCAAGCCTCCGAGAGCTGAGGAGAATAATCAGTGGCAAACGAGTTCTAGTCTTGGGTGCAGGACCTTCCATCGAGAAAAACCTGAAAGATATTTCGAGGATAGGCTTAGAGAAGTTTACAATTATCACGGCGGACGGGGCGGCTACAGCCCTAATGCATTTCGCGAAGCACTTGCCGAATGTAATCGTCACAGATCTGGATGGTAGGATGGGAGACATAGTGAAAGCAAATAGGCGAGGCTCAATCGCAGTAGTGCATGCTCATGGCGACAACATTGACGCTATAAAAAAATATGTTCCGAGGCTAACTGGCAAGATTGTCGGAACAACCCAATCTAGGCCTAGGCCAAATGTCTACAATTTTGGGGGTTTTACCGACGGTGACAGGGCCGCCTTTATCGCTGAGGCATTTGGTGCGAAGACAATAGTCTTAGCTGGGATGGATTTGGGTCGATGGATTGGAAAATATTCAAAGCCAAGGCTTGTGACGGATGAAGGGGCTAGCCCAGAAAAGCTGAAGAAGCATAGAATGGCGCGGCGACTATTGAAGTGGCTTTCCAAGTGGGCCGACGCTGAGATTTTGAATGTTACAGGCCCGGGGAAATGCATCGAGGGTATTCGAAACATTTCTTACAGAGATCTGTGCAAGTAATTTAGAACCCTATTTCACACTGTGGAGATGGGGCAGCTATGAGTGATGTGGAGAGTTTAGCGCGACAATTCTTTTTGAAAGACATAACGGATAGGGAGAGAGCTATTTTTGAAGGAGCTATCACGCTCGGCGCTATATTCCACCAATTTGTCGGCATACCAGTATGCAAAGACAAGAAAGTGATCCAAGCAATCAAGAGAGCAATTGAAACAACCATGGAACTCCAGCCCTACAAGGAGGATGTAAAAGTCAAGATCAATCTTGGTGGCACCAAAAGCCGCAAAAGGAATCCCTATGATTATGAAACTTTGAGAGGTAAACACATGGATGTCCGAGTTATTTCCCGATACGGCTCCTCAAAGGCCACACTTAGAATGAAGTATATCCCAAAGCTAGATTATACCTTAATGTACATCGAGAAAATTGAGCGCGCATAGAATCACCCAAATCCTTTGGAGAACCAATCACCCCGCTTGAGTAATCATTATAAGAGGCCAATCTGACTTCAGAAACGCTGGAATAAGGTGCTAGGTTTCGAGGAGAATCTAAAATGGCCTCATGGGAGAAAAACACACCTACCTCGGGTGTAGGTGAAAAAGCCAAGACCCAGATATCTAACTACGTCCTAACATTCGTAGCAGCAATTCTTGTCATAAGCCCTGTCTACATCAATTTGCTGCTCGTCGAAAGATTGAGAATCCAGAGGCCCATATCTGCCACCCTGGGCTTTTGTGCACTCATCCTAGGCCTAGCCATTCTATACCTAGTCTTGAAGAAGACCAAGGAAAAACTCAAATGAAAAGAGTTTTTCGACAATCCAGAAATAGAGCGAAAGAGCTGCCCATAGCATCACGCCTTTAAAGGCAATTCGGAAGCTTTCGTTCAGATCGACATAGGAAGCAGAAACAGACATATATGGGGATGAGGAATAGTGTTCAAAAAACTGAACACCAGTTCTAAAAAATGAACACTTATAAATCCGCTGCTGCAATGTACAAATTATGCCAGAGTTGCTTACTCCCAAGATCTTCCAAATTCTAAGAGCCATGAGCAAGAACTTGAGCAAATGGTATTACACGAGAGAACTCGCTAAGCTGTCAAGGGTAGGTGTGGGAACCGTCTCCTCAGAGTTCAGCAAGCTTGCAGGAGACAAGCTGGTAGAGCAGAAGACTGAGGGACAAGAGAAATACTACAAGCTCAACTTGGCAAACCCGAAAACAAGAAAATTGTGCGAGTTCTTAGAGACTGATAGGAGAGAAAAGTTTTACAAGAACAACAGAAAGCTGGCATGGGTCTTGGAAGATTTTGTAAAGAGGGTTTCAGACTTTGCTCCAGAAGTTCAATCAATAATACTGTTCGGGAGTGCGGCCCGAGGCCAGATTACTCCAAAAAGCGACATAGATATCCTCACAATTGTGCCAAATTCCGAAGAAGAGCAATTCAAGAAACTGATGAATTTTATTGACAGAGTAGCTGATGAAGTTAGTGGAAGACATCCGGCCAAGTTAGTGCCAGTTGTCATGATGGCAAAGGATTTTGAGAAAGGCGTTGAAAATAAAAAAAGGTTGGCCGAAGATGTGTTAAGAGATGGTATCGTACTCTTTGGAGAAGAGAGGTACTATCATATGCTGTCGAGAGTGATTTGATGAAAAAGCCACCAACATGGCAAGACTGGCTGCAAAATGTGAAGCTTTGCGAAAGGTCAATGAGGTTTTTTGAAAAGCCAACAATTTTAGTCATCAAAACCTTGCCAAAAAGGATTGCCAAAGATAATATTTTTGGACATATAAGGAAAGCATACCACAATCTAGACTTGGCGAACAAGGTTTTCGACATGCACGAAGGCGAAGCAGCTTTCAGGTATAAAGAGGAGAATTATTTCGACTGGGTCGTTACCATTTGCTACTATGCAATGTACCAAGCTTCGCTAGCTGCTTTGGCTGCTATCAGAAAGGAAAGTGAGACTCACGCTGCAACCGTTTGTGCTTTGATTTACTACTACGTGCATAAAAAGAGGAGGCTTGCCGAAGAATACCTGATCGCCCTAGGCAGGATAGTAGCTTTGGCAAGGCAGGATGTACAGAAGCTCGTTGAGAAGAAGGAGGAAAGGGAGAAGGCTTCATATGATACTAGCTTTATGACGCAAAAAGGGCTTGCAGAGAGAGCATTGACTGATGCAAGGGAGTTTGTGGCAAAAATTAGAGAGATTCTCGAAGAAGGACTAGGCAGAGAATTTTTGTCTGGGGTTTGATCGTTTTATCGAGAAACTTAAACCAATTTTTGCATGGAGAAATTGCTATCCTGCGTTTCGCCGTCCGAATCCTCGATTCACACATGCATACGCTTACATAGCAAGAATGCAGATGATTCCAACAATTACACTAAAGCTCATTCCACAAGGAGAGATGTTGAGGCTAATCATCCTACCTTAACCCCTCTATCAAGAATGGGGACTATCACCTCCTCACATATTTCATTCGCTGCGCAGTTGACGTTTGAAAAAGTATCTGCGCCGAAGCTTAGAAAGGAAGTTGAGCACAAGCGAATAATACTTTCTTCATATTCAGTGGGCAGAAAGGACAATGCACTACGCATCGCTTCCATAATACTAGAGCCGTAGGTCTCTTTGCCAAGAATTGGGGCTGCGCAGGATATTACCTTGATAGAAGCTACCAGAAGGACAATCATGGCTGAGGGACTATGTTTCGCAAGTTCCAATGCGATCCTGTCTTCCTCTTCCGGCCTCAGGA
>CAZAQQ010000095.1:0-6453 GCA_964487485.1 uncultured Candidatus Bathyarchaeia archaeon
AGGTTTACCTACTATGACTGTTGCGGCGTCTTTGCTTATCTGGCTTAGGAAATCGGATGCGCTCTGCATTTGCACCGTATAGTTTGGTATGTAGAATAAGCTGTTACCCAATGTGAGGTTGAAGGCTATTAGCTGGAAGAGTAAAGCAGTCAGCAGGTAAGAAGCGAAGTATGCGCCTCTCGTCTTCTTGAGCGCACAATCCAGTGTCAAGAAAGGCATGATCCAAAGCAAATATTGTGGCTGCCAATTCAAGAAAGCCATCAGCACTAGCAGAAAGCCTAGAACAGCATCAACCAAACTTTCCTGCCCCGCCCTCCAACATTGGTAGAAGGCGTAGAGGTATACGAAACAGAATATTGTGCTCAGGCCTAGCCTAGGTGCGTAGGGTGTTACCAAGCCAATTTCCAAGAACTCTTGTGTGAGGGGGGAGAACTCTGTGAAGGTTAGGAGGAAATTCATTCCACTTGACGTAACCCAATAGACGTATGCGGAAACACCTAGCAACGACGCAAGAATAAACTTAGCCAGCTCCTTCCGCCTTTCAAGTCGAAGCGGAAAAAGGCAGAAAAGGGGCAGAAGGAGTAGTGGGTAGAACTTTATGGCTGTCCCGCTGGCCAGAGACAATGCGCTTAGGCTCAGCTTATTCCTCATGAAGAACAGGACGCTTGCCAAGACAAAGAAAGTTGGAATTAGGTCGATTGAGCCCTGCATCTCGGCGGTAAGCGTGATGTATGGGTTCAAAAGCCATAAAGCCAATGCGGCAAAGGCTTGATGGCGGCCCGCATATTCGAAAGCCATGCGGTATATCAACAAGCCGCAGAGAATGTCAGCGATCAAAATTGGAGCTTTAAGCATAATTGCCAACATGTATATGCTGGCAGAAGGTGTGAAGGCTCCATCAATCAGCCAGTATAGGCCAGGATGCTCAAGTGGGAGAAGCAGCCAAACCCCATAGATCGCATTCATTAGGTAGGCTATGGGCGTTCTTGAACTGGGCAACATGGGGTAGTGAATAGTTGAAGCACGCGCCCAATAGCGAAACTCGTAGCCCCAAACGCTAAGCGCAGATAGAACAATCTTTACCGCTAAAGCGGAAATGAGGAGCAGGTATGTTCTGCTTCCTGAAGCGGAAAATTGGAAGCCCTTTAACGATGCGCCGGTTGACAAACCCGGTCGTGAATAGCGCGACAAGCTCCTCGCCTCTTAGGTAAATGATTACTAGTAGATAGGTAGAATATTCTCGTCAGCCTCGCTTTGCTTCTCATGGATAATGGCTGCACTGTAGACTAGGCCTAGCAGTTTTGCATTTTCTGCGTGACTTTCATTGCGGTTGCCAAAGCTGATAGGGTAAGCGTTAGGATCACCATTGTGGCGGTGGAGAATCTCATGAGTAATGGGGAGGCAAAGGCTTCCCCAAGGAGTATTAGCCCTACGTTCGCCAGCGAAAGCGTTGCAAGCGGTTTAAGCTTGTTGATTTTGAGGTTAAGCTTTCCACGTTTCCCAGCTATTAATAGGAAGGGTGTGATGCAAGGTGCGAAGTATACTACTCCTATCAAGCTACTGGCAGCTATGCCTGAGATAATTATGGAAAGTTCTGGGTTGAAGCTCATTACTGCGTAAGCTGCGGCGACGAATTGAAGTATTGCTATTAGCGGGTATAGAAGGATCTTCATGACTGCTTGCAATGCCGGGCTGGACGATATTGACTGGGCGATTGTTGGGCTGAAGGAATAGTACCACTGGTTGAAGATTGTCATGAATTGGTTTCCGGCGAAGGTTGAGAGGACTGCTTGATCCCTGAAGGATCTTAGGAATTGAACTATAGGCGAAAGTTCAGACCCGTAGGTAGCTGTCGCAATCAGACATCGACCCCCGGGGATGAGGGGTCCTGTCGTTGTGCTTGTAACTATTTTGGTTACGGTGACCGTGGGAGATATAATTGTTGAAGTGATCTGGGTCATGATTGTGGTGAACGAGGTCATTAGGGATGTGTAGGTTACTGTGATGGTTTGCCCAAAGACTGAGGAAGTTTCCACTGTGCCGACCGTGGTGGTGTATGTCGCCCCGACTGTAACTGTGGTGGTTGGTGAATAAACTGTTGAGGTTTGAGTGATACTAGTTGTAGCCGACTTGGTTTCAATGATTGAGGTTGAAGTAGCTGTAAGCGTTGTGGTGGTGCTCTCAGTGGTAATTTGCCAAATAGTACTCGTAGTAGTGCTCTTGCTGACGGTGAAGAAAGCACTCACGGTGTCAGTGATGGTGGAGATAGATGTTGTTGCTGTTGTAGCTGAAACTGTTGTGGTTGTAGGAGTGGTATAAGATGAGGAAAAGTAGCTTGTAGTTGTGGTTGCGGACGCTGTCGATGTAGCAGCAGCCGACGTACTGGTCGTTGAGACGAAGGATACAGAAGTAGCTGTGACGGTTGTCGTAGGCCCCGCTGGTTGCGTAAGCATGCCGATTCTATTGTAGAGGGGTTCCGTAAACCAGATTGGGGAAGTGTAGTCTCTCCTAACCGCAATGCCTTGAGGGGCTCCGCCAGATGGAACCGGATACTCAATGATGCTGTTTAGGCTTGGCACATATTTCCCAATTTTTTTCGCTCCGTGCTCAGTAAACCAAACATTGCCTTGCACATCGACAAGGATGTCTCGAGGGTCGCTGTTAGGTGTGGGGGTTCCGTAGGCTGTGATTTGGCCGTTACCGGGGTTAAGCTTAGCGATGTAGCTGTAGGTGGTGGTATCTGTTTCAGTGTAGGTGAACCAAACGGTGCCGAAGGGATCTACAGCGATCCCCCAAGGAGTTGCTTTAGGGGACAGTTGATATTCCTTGAACATTCGAGTTTCAGGGTTTAGGCAACCGATTCTGCTTGGCGAACCTTGTTCCGTGAACCATACCACGTGCTCCGCTGTTTTACTAATGGCAATAGAGAAGGGTTTGCTGTTGGGTGATGGGAGGGCAAATTCAGTTAAGGAACCTGCGAAACCACTGGTATAGACGTCGAGTCTACCGATTTTGTTAGCTCCGTACTCAGTAAACCAGACGGCGTAGGTGTAGGCCGTGGTGTTCCAAGCACTGTAACCACGCCAAGGGTCATAAACTATGAAGTAGGGGTTTGCGCCACAAGACCATTTGTAGAAGGTTCCACCGGAGACCATGCCGATCCTGTTCTCAACAGCTTCTGTAAACCAAACGTACGATGTTTGCCAAGTGGGGTCTACGGCAATGCCGTAAGGCTCGGGATTCGTAGGTGCTGGCGTACTCCATTCATCCATGTAGCCGCCGGAGCTCATGCGGCCGATTTTGTTGGCATATCGCTCCGTGAAATAAGCATAATCGTCCCCACCGACAACAATAGCCCAAGGACGGGGGTCACCAGCCAAAGAATTTTCAGTTATAACCGTAGCTTGAGCTGGAGCCGCCGCGAGTAGGCTGATCAAAAGAAAAACCGAACAAAAGAGGAGGAACTTTCTGAAAACAGAGTTCCCCCACCTGCTTTTGGACATGAGACGGGACAGCAGCATGGAGCTGAGTAGACATACGTTAAAGCCAACAAGAATTATGACAGGGTCCAAACACATCACCTATCTTTCGAAATGCTCAAAAATCTTCGTTGCTAGAGCTAAAGCCGAAAGGCTGAGAGAAGCCAATACGAACGCAGCTGTTGAAACAACCATCGTGAAAGGCGAGTTCAACATTTCTCCGAAAAGCATCAAAGCCACGCTTAGAAGCCACAAGAGTGCCAGAGGCTTCAGCTGACGCAGCCTCAAGGTCAAGCGTTTCCTGGAGATTAGTAGCAAGGTTACCAAAGGCGCAAGGTAACCCACGCCAATCAAGCAGCTGGCAACCAAGCCTGAAACAATTACGGTGAACTCTGGGTTGAATCCGAGGAGGCAGTGAGTTTTCGCTGTCAGCTGCAGTATTGCGATCAGCGGATACAACAAGACCTTGGCGATCCAACGCATTGCCGGGTTAGCCTCTATCACCTGAGCTATCGCTGGGCTGAAGGAGTAATAGAATTCGTTGAATGCAATCATGAAATGCTTACCAGCAAAGCTTGAGAGGACTGCTTGATCTCTGAAGTTTCTTAGGAATTGAACTATAGGCGAAAGTTCAGACCCGTAGGTAGCTGTCGCGATAAGACATAGGAATCTAGGACCTACCGTGACGGTGGTCGATGTCGTAGTGGTCGTTGTTGTAGCAATAGCCGTAGTAGGGGAGTAGAGAACTGAAGAGATTAGGCTTGTGAGAGTTGAGGAGGCTGTTGTGAAATTTGTTGATGTCGGAATCGTAGTAGTCCAATAATAAAACGTGAAGGTACGAACTAGCGTTCCAGCGGTGATAACAGAGGAGGTTGAAGTCATAGTCACCGTAGGCGAAAAAATCGTCGAAGTTGAAGTGAGAGTCGTCGTAACCGATTTTGTTTCAGCGACTGCAGTAGTAGTGGAAATCGATGTGAGGGTTGTCATGCCTGGAGTGAGGTACTCCGTCGAAGTAGTCGTGGTCGCTAGAGTGGTTAGGGCGAGGGGAGTGCGGGTTGTGTCCGTAAGCGTGGACATCGAAGTGATAGTTGCGGTAGTACTCGAACTTGCAAAAGTCGTGGTTGAAGGAGTTCTAGTAGCAGAAGACGTCGAGGCTGATGCAGTCGTCATTGATGTTGAGTAGACGGTTGTCGTTGTGGAGGAAGCGTAGGTCAACGTGGCAACCGTCACAGTTGTAGTCGGTCCTCCAGGCTGCGCTAAAATGCCAACCCTGTTCTCAGCGCTTTCCGTAAACCAGATGGGTGAAGACGTATCTTTCCTAACAGCGATGCCGTGAGGCCTCCCGCCTGAAGGCAGAGGGTACTCCATAAACACGCCTAACGTTGGCACATATTTACCAATTTTCTTGGCGGCGTATTCCGTGAACCAAATGTTGCCTGAGGAATCGACGATAATCTCGCGGGGTTCACTGGAGGAGGTTGGAGGGGCATATGCCGCCATTTCTCCTGTTCCACGGTTTAGCCTAACGATGTAGTGGTTAGTTATGTCCGTGAACCAGACAGCGCCTAAAGGATCCACCACAATCCCCCAAGGTGTGCCTGCATATGATGGTAGAGGGGGAATGATGTACTCCTTGAACAGGGGGGGAGTAGAGTCGGGATTGAGATAACCGATTTTCGGAGGGACACTGTCTTCTGTGAACCATACCAAGTGGTCAGGACCCGGATCGATGGCAATGCAGTTCGGCCTACCCCTTCCAGCTCCAGTTGGGAAATCAGTTGGGAGCGTGTATTCAGTTATGTACCCCTCCCATGTTGCTTTGTTAACCGCGAGCTTACCTATTTTGTTAGATCCATATTCTGTGAACCACAGGACGTAGGTTCCATCGGTTCGCCATTGATCGTAGGCAATATGGCGTGGATTACTGCCAGGTGCCAAAGACCATTTGAGAACTTGCCCAGTAGAAAGCCTTACGCCTAGCCTCCCAATACTATTATTTTGGACGTTCGTGAACCAGACGTATGATGGGCCTTGAGGATCTGTCTCTGTTGGGTCTATGGCTATGCCGTAGGGTTCTGGGTTTGGGACTGCTCCCATCTTCACGTCCCATCTAGTCATCAGGCCTGTAGATGTTATTCTGCTGATGTTGCCGGTAAGTTGCTCTGTGAAGTAGGCATTGCCGTCGGCCGCAGCTACAATGCTTAAGGGACGTACATCACCAATCAGGTTATATTCCGTTATAACTGTGGCTTGAGCAGGCGAGGTTAGGCTTAGAACTATCAGGAAGATTGCTGATGCGGATAGCAGTAGTTTCAAAACTTGTTTCTTAAGCCTACCTTTCAAGATACGCCCAGACCCTAAGGCGGTGAATAAACAAATGTTTAAGCTTACTAGGTAGGCTAGGAACTCCAAACATACCACAAGGATAACAATATCTCCTTCCGCACTCTATTTAATGTTAACTCATTTCTTGTTGACTTCCGGGATCTACCAACAAATGTCGCGTTCTTTCACCGATCTCAGCGCGCGGTTAAAGTCGCGTTACCCTCTTGTTCTATCGCCAAGTATCTCAATGTCCACTAGGTTTCCTTCGCGGTCAAATGCAGCCATGTCTCTTTCCGACCGGTATGGGTAAGCGGCGATAACCATGATTCTACCGTAGAAATGGTTCAGATCCTGTATAGAAGGTTCTAGGTTTCCTGAAGGATGGGAGTGAACTACGCCAATGAGTGATAGGTCAAGTGGTAGGCTGTCCAGCGGAAAACTTGAAAAGCCTTCCCCATGATTCGCAAAAGGTGGGATAACCAAATCGTTGACGATGATTTTGTCATCGCGGGCTTTTCCCCTCAGAAGAAGAATTGCTTCTCGAGGGTGATGGCTCTGCGCATAGCTCAATATACTGTCGAAAACGTGTTTTTCGACGAAAACTTGCCTAATCAAGTCTGTTTCTCGCTTTGTTTAGGGTACCATGCCA
>CAZAQQ010000096.1:0-6428 GCA_964487485.1 uncultured Candidatus Bathyarchaeia archaeon
GGCGGACGTTTTTCAACCATTACTCAAAAGAGACATACCGGCGGCATTAGGTTCATTAGGCCAATCAATATGCAGCTAGATCCCGGACCCGGAGCAATCGTCTACTCCAATCAACTAGGCCTAGACCCCTCAAAGGTCAGAGCTGTAGTGATTTCACATGGTCATCCAGACCATTATTGCGACGCAGAGATTTTCATAGAGGCGATGACTCAAGGCGGAACCAAGAAACGCGGTTACCTAGTATGCTCACGCAGCGTATTGAAGGGGAATGATGTTTGTGAAGCAAGTGTTTCAAAATATCATCAGAATATCCCTGAGAAAGTTTTCCCTCTCGCACCTGAAGAGGAAATTGAAATCGAGAATGTGAAGATCATTGGAACCTCTGCAAAACACAGCGATCCCGATACAGTGGGGTTTCGTTTCAAATTTTCAAGCGGTGATGTGGGCTACACCTCAGACACAGAATACTTCGAAGGTGTCGGAAAACAGTATGAGGGAGCTAGGCTACTGATACTTTCCCTCATAAGACCGAGAGGAGCGCCTTTAAGGTGGCATATGTGCTCCGATGATGCTGTGAAAATCTTGAGAGAAGCCAAGCCTGAACATGCCATCATCACGCACTTCGGCATGAAAATGATCTTCGCTAACCCAGGACGCGAAGCGCAAATAATTGAAAGTGAAACAAAAATACCAGTTACCGCTGCCACTGACAACATGCGTGTACTGATGGGGGAGGAGTTAAGGGTCGAGAAAGAGAAAATGAGGCCTTCCCTAAATCATTTTGTGAGGTAGTCAGTTTTCTTATTGTAATTCTGAGCGCGAAGCAACTTCAGCTTACAGAAAGACGATGAGAGCTTCTGGTTGTGGCATTTGAGTGTTTTATCAAAAAGCTTTTGACAAACGCTTCTGCCTTCTAGAAAAGCGTTGTTGGGCATAGTGAGTGAGAAAATGGGCGAGTTCAGTCCAAAGTTGAAGGAGAAAAGATGGCATCCTAAGCTTGAAGAAGAGATTGTCGAACTATGGAAGAAGGTAACGCCCTATGTATTCGATAGAAAATCGACTAGACCAATCTTTTCAATCGACACCCCACCACCCTATGCTTCGGGTAAGTGGCATGTGGGTGCAGCCACCCATTATGCCCAAATAGATATGGTAGCTCGATATTTCAGAATGAAGAACTACGAAGTTCTCTTCTCGTTTGGCGTCGACAGGAACGGGTTACCTGTAGAGGTAGAAGTTGAGAAGACCTACAATATTTCAGCCCATGAGATTCCAAGGGAAGACTTCATCAAGATTTGTAAAGCCTTCTTGGACAAAGTTGAGTCAGAGCTAACTTCAATAGCTCGCAGAATGGGAATGAGCTGCAACCTAGACGATTACTACCGAACCGACAGCCCTGAGTACAGAAGCGCGACGCAAGCTTCGTTTATTGAACTTTGGAATAGAGGCCTGATCTATGAGGATGCGAAACCCACAAACTGGTGTCGCGTCTGCAAAACGACGATTGCCGACGCTGAAATAGAATATGAAGAAGAGACAACTGCTCTCTGCTACATTAAGTTCAAGGTTGAAGAAGAAGGCAAAGACATTGTGATTTCAACCACAAGACCGGAGCTACTTTGTTCCTGCGCTGTTATCCTCTTCAACCCAGACGATTCGCGGCATCAGTCCCTAAAGGGGAAGCATGCCCGTGTACCCATTTTTGGCCAAACAGTTCCAATAGTAGCCCATAGCTATGCTAAGCCTGAGTTTGGAACTGGACTCGTCATGATGTGTTCCTTCGGAGACTACTCCGATGTGCGCATATTCAGAGAGTTGAACCTAGAGCCGAAAATCGCAATAGACCAAGAAGGGAGAATGAATCGGGTAGCCGGATCCTATAAAGGCTTGACAATAGAGGAAGCTAGAAGCAAGATAATTGATGATTTGCAGAAAATGGGAATCCTTGTTAAACAAGAGAGAATCTCACATAAGGTGCCTGTTTGCTGGAGAACAAAGAATCCTATCGAATTCATATCTATGCCAGAATACTACCTGAAGCAACTGGACTACTTAGATGAACTAAGAGCAATAGCGGAAAAAATGAAATTCTATCCACCTGAGGCAAAGCAACTGCTCTTGAACTGGATTAACTCAATAGTCATCGACTATCCTATTTCAAGGCGAAGATATTACGGAACAGAAATCCCAATCTGGTACTGCAAAAAATGTGGACAACCACACTTGCCCGCTCCAGGGAAATATTGCCAACCTTGGAAAGAACCTGCACCCTTCAAGAAATGCAGTTGCGGCTCAACAGAGTTCGTAGGCGAGCAGAGAACCTTCGACACTTGGATGGACTCCAGCTTGACGCAACTGGTCATAATAGGGTACCCCAGCGAAAGGGAATTGTTTGAAAGGGCTTTCCCATGCAGCCTAAGACCCCAAGGAGCTGACATTGTTAGGACTTGGCTATACTACTCAGTGCTAAAGACGTTCCACCTCTTTTCCAAGCCAGCTTTCGCTTATGTTAGAATATCCGGCATGGGTCTGGATGAGAAAGGCGAAGCCATGCATAAGTCGAAGGGTAACATAGTCCCACCTGAACCTATTTTTGAGAAATATGGCGCAGACACCTTCAGATTGTGGGGAGCGTCGGAAGCCAAGTTAGGGTCTAACTACAGGTACTCTGAGGATAGAGTAAAGGGAGCTTCCAAATTCCTAACAAAGCTTTGGAACATCGCGAGGTTCATATCATCATTCCCAATCGTTCAGGAAGGCTACCGGCTAGAAAGCCTAGACAGAATTATGCTCAGCGAACTCAACTCCCTAGTAAATAACTGCGCCAAAGACTATGAAGGTACAGATTTCTTCGGCCCAGCTACAGCGATTAGGAATTTTACGTGGAACATACTTGCCGACCATTATGTTGAAGCTGTGAAAGCGAGAGCCTATAACTTGGAACAGGAGTTTGATGAAAGGGCTCAAAGAGGAGCATGGCACACCCTCCACACCTGCCTCGAGACGGTGCTCAAACTCCTAGCTCCAATATGCCCCTTCATCACCGAAGCGATATGGAGACAAATATATTCGAGTCAAAGCATACACTCGCAAAAGTTTCCCGAAAAGAAAGTAGAATGGGAAACAGATTTGGCAAAAGTATCGAGCAAATTCATTGAATTCAACTCCTCGATATGGAAATTCAAGAAGGAACACGAAATACCCCTAAACCAGAAAATTGCAGAGGTCTACGCTCCAAAGGAACTGGAGCCCTTAGCAATGGACCTTAGGGCGATGCACAAAATCGAGAAGCTTAAGTTCGAAGAACCCAGCGGCGAAGCAGTGCAGAAAGCAACGAAAACGAACGATGTTTTCATAGTTTTGTAACTGACTGGATGCTTTTTTTCGTTTTACCTTGTTACCTTATTTATTGAGATCCGGTAGATCTGAGTGTTTTGGCTTCTGGGCAAAGATTTGCGTTTTGATGGGAGCGAGAAGATCATTCTCCTAGTGATGCCTTTTCTAAAGACGAGCGATCCAGCTGCCTCTGCTTAAGGAGCCACTCGTCAAAAATATACACTCGTAGGTTCTTGACAGTGATTATGCCTTCTCTGCCAAGCTCTCTGAGCTTCTTTGAGACGGTTGCGTTTCTGCAGCCCCACTGCCCGCAGAAGTGATGTTGAACTGTTTCTAGCCTTTCACCGTTGTGCTGTACGAGATAGTTCAGCAGTTGCCTTGTTCTATTTGCTTGCTTGAGGTCGAACTCGTAGCCGCATCTTGGGCATTTCACCAATTGACTACACCTATGGCTACACTTGATTGCTTAACAACATTCTAGGCGCTTCTGGGTTCTTCTTATATTGATGGACCTTATCACAGTATTCACAGATTATCTGCATGGAGGCAATAGAACTTGTTGGGCAAATCACATCCCAAAGCTAGATTCTCAAACCGTCTTGCGAATGGAGATTTCCTTACCCTGACTGTGTGGCCAGGAAAGAAGGATCCTACTGCTGAAGTGCTGACGATTCAGATACGGCATTTGACTGGCGATAGCTGGGAAACCATTGGCAGACTAGCTGTGTATCGGACAAGCGATGGAGGCTACTCTCAGCTTCCCGAACGTCAGCCTCAGAAGAGAACTCTAGAAGGAGAGGGACGAGAAAACTCAGAGGATAAGATCGTCGTCTGACTGTTTTCAAGTTGCTTGCGCTAGTATTGCCTGACTCGACGAAACAATTTGCTTCAGGTATGCTCTCAGCCGTTGAAGATATCCTCAGGCAGCAATCTAGTTCAAGTCGAGGATTTTGGTAAAATGAGAATCAAGAATACCAGCAGGTATCCGACTGCCGAAGTTGAACGGTTGGTGAGGTTTGCAGCAAAGGGTATTGGAAAGTCAAGAGTTGAAATTCATGTGAAGAACTCTAGGCGGGTTTTCGCTGGTAGAGCTTGGCATATTATTGGAAATAACCGCATTGTTAATGTAGCAAAATATGTTGATGATCTGGTTGTTGTAAGGATAGGGCCGCCCGCCAAGTTTCCAATTGAGTTTTCTTATCCAAGATTAAAGACAGTACCGAGGTATACGATAAGAGACTGGAAAGAAGCTATCGTCTCTGTAACAGCACATGAGCTCTATCATATTAAACAGAGAAGAGCTTGTAGAAGAGCTAGCGAAGTCAAGGCGGAAAGATGGGCTCTTAAAAGACTAGAAGCATATCGGAAACAACCAAACCAGGACTCAGGGAACTCAACTGTTAGGAAAAGCCTGTTCTTGTCGGACTGAATCTCTACGCTTCTAGCATCGTAATCCTCTCCGACTTTAAGCAGTCTCTTAAGCAGCGATATGCTAGCCCTAGACGACTTTGTGGGCCCGCACTTGGTAGAAATCGCGCACAGGAGCACCGCCGAGTAGTGGCTTGAGTTGTGATACAATCTCCTGATGCTTTGGGTTTTCAATCCATGTGTTTGCTTGCTCCTCAGTATCCCAGATATTCAAAATCATGAGATGGCCATCTGGCTTAGTCATGAGGTATAGGCCTTTAAACCCAGGTTGGCGCGATGCCAGAGGGAGGGCCTGCTCTCGAAATATTCGGGCTATTTCATCAAGATTCTGAGGTGATGTCTGATAACGTGATGCTCGACAAAACATACGACTCACCTCCTTAAAATTTGTCCCAATATCCTGACTTCTATTATCAAGAGGTGATAATCAAATTAATTCCTTCTACGTCGTCGGCTGATAGCCAATATTCCGCTTGACACTGATGTGATTAACGCTACCCAGTAGCTCCGCCAAAAGCTTGTTTGATAGCTAGCTACGAAATCTCAATGCTGATTTGGTGGGCCATAGGCATGGACAAGGTTAGCTGCAATGTCCAATTCTCAGCCTTCGTAGGCGGCGGCATATCGAGTGTAACTCGCTTAACATATTGGTAAGTGGTTGCCGCTGCGATGTTGATTGTTGTGTTTTCATAGACAGCCATATCAGTTTCAGTGTAGGTTTTCGATGGGCTAATCAGCTGCGCTATTACGCTTCCTATGCTTGGGAGAGAGCATGATACTACTATTCGTTTCGCGCCAGGTCGAACAGAGAAATTGAACACTTCAGGCCCATAAGCCATGCGATGGAGGGGCTCGTAAATCATTCTTTACATCCCTGCCCCTAGTCAGCATGTAATATGCCCAAATGCGGGCTCTTATTCTTTTCACCCAGCTGAACTTGGTGGAATGCTATGGCTTCTTCTCTACTCGGTTCTGTAGCGCAAGATAGCTGCTATTCCTCCGAAACCCTGAAGTAACTGCGCTCCTTCTTCGGTTTCTGAAGATATTATTTCTATATTGGCCTCTGACTTTTCTGCTAATTCAATGAACTCGTCTGCAAGATCCTTTTTGTCTTCGATAGCTATCGTCATGTTTGAACATTTTTTGCATTGAGTTGTCGCTAGGCTTTGTTCGTACTTGGGAATTTCATGAGGCGATAGAAGTTTGTCCTCAAAGTAACCGCAATTACGGCATTTAGCTACTACATGCAGGAGGTTAACTTTCTCCGATATGAGGAGCGTTTCAACAATTCCTTCTTGGAGGTATTTCCGGACTTCTGATTCCCCATAGACGCCTTTGCCAGTTTCATGACCTATTTCGAATAGAAAACGTTGAACAAGTTTCTTTTCTTCCAGGTAGCGAACCCCGCGCAGAATCTCCGGGCTTTTCTCAACAACCTCCTCAACTCCATTTTCGCCAACATAGGCAGTGTCAACAGTCCCCACTATTTTGTCCTTCAACGTGTAATGCAGGTGTTCTCCACTTTCAAAGTCGTATTTCGTGGGGCCGGGTCCACCAACAATCAAGCCTTTCAAGTCCTGAATTGGCATGAAGAGCTCATTCGCATGGTTTCCCACTCGCTTGAAGTATTTATTAACCTCAGCCTCCCTAATCCGCTCAAACCT
>CAZAQQ010000097.1:0-6383 GCA_964487485.1 uncultured Candidatus Bathyarchaeia archaeon
TGAAAATCCTCCCGAGACGCTAAAGGACGAGAAGGTTGATAGGGATAAGGGTCGGAACGACGAGATTTTAGAAGAACTCAAGCAAGTAGTGAGAGATCTCGGGCAGAGAATTCCCTTATTCCCGAAGTTAGTTTAAGTGCTGGAGCCGGATTCTCGCATATTCTCTCTTGTTAGATTGAAACTCGCTTTAGGAATTTTCCTTGTTATTCGACTGTTTAATACGCGAGAATGGCATTATGTTTAGCTTTCAATGGTTTGGTGGGCCGGCCCGGACTTGAACCGGGGACCCTACATCGCGCGGCAGCGCGTTTCTGCGTCTCCTGAAAAAGTCGATTGGCCTTTGTCAGGCAGATGTCCTAACCAAGCTAGACGACCGGCCCAAGCCACCTCATTCTATTGTCACTAATCCCTTACAACAACGTTAGCACAGAGTTTTTTATATGCGTTATTATTGGCGTTTTGACGTATTCCTTTCAGGTACCAAAATGTTTGCTAGGCTTTGGAGGCTATTTTTGTCTTCAGTTCGGACAAGGCAAAATCCACGTAGTCTGTGCTAGAAAACTGCGCTTTCAGATAGTCCGCTATTTAATCCTAATCTTGTTAACCTTCTTGTTCTGCCAGGAATATGCGCGTATACGGCTTGAGGCGCCGTAGCCGCATGCAGCGCAGCGTTTCTTGTGGAGATTGTAGGATCTACGGCCGCATCTTTTGTGCTTAACCTAGATGGTTAATCTGCACATGATGTGGGTCTTAGATCGACCCCTCTTGCCAAATGATGGTGTTCCTTTTCCCATAGAAACCTCCTACATTGATTTTTCAAACTAGCTATCTTTTTGGGGGCGGTGACACGAGAACCACGTTGTCTCCTCGCACAATTATTGTTCCAAGTTTCCTAGTACTCTCTGAGTTTGTCACATCTTCCGCATCTTCAAGAACAAGATTCATATGCTGATCGAAGCTGAACAGTTTTCCCCTCACATTCTTGTACCCCTTTAGTTGAACTAGCACTGTTTGAGCCAAGCTTTCTTGGAAAATCTTCGTTGCGACGTCTGACATTTTTGACCCTTACGGTTTAGCACTCAACTTTAAGGGCTGGAATGCTTGATTTAAAGCTTGTCGTGAGGAGGTAACTGAAAATAGGTTTAAAGAGGCGCTTGTTGAGAGAGAAAGAAGCCAAAATCATATTGGCGAACTTCCTCAGCACATATAAGTTGAATTCAAAGCTTTTTGGGGATAGACCGAAGGTCGAAATTGCCGAATCCAACGATGTCAGACTATTCTTCGTGAATGATGTGCCCCACATCTTTGAAGTTGGAAACAGTTTGTATCCCACTCTACTGTCTGGGGAGTTGCTGAGGAAGCTTCCGGTAGTAGCCGTGGATTTGGGTGCAATACCTCATTTGTGCAATGGGGCTGATGTAATGGCTCCTGGGATAAGAAAAATAGAAGGATCTTTCAGCAAGGGATCTCTTGTTTTGGTAGTCGACGAAAGGTATGGCAAGCCGATAGCAGTAGGACTGGCAGAGATCAGATCGGACGAGGCATCTGGCATGAAGAAGGGGAAAGCGGTGAGAAATGTTCACTATGTGGGTGACAGAATTTGGCAAGCAGTTCGAGGAAAATAATGTCTTCTGTTTCCGAGTAATTTAATTGTTCATGTGAAAAAACATTAGCGTTGTAGCTCAGAATATGCTAGTTGTTTGTTTCTCAGCGCTTGAGACTTGATCCGATACTCGATTTGGCAAGCAAACGCTTAAAGCATTTCTACGCAGAACTATAAAGATACGTCCTACACCTGTGGGTGTCTGGTCGAAAAGGGAATAGTTGGTCAAGAACCTGTGAAGCCCCCACTTAAGCAAGAAAAAGTCGCCTACGTCAAAGCTCTGCCTTTGTCCAATCTTGATGATCTTCCCAAAATAAAGTCTGAGATAAGACTCGGCAACATTGTGATCATAAGGATAACATCTCTTGCGAAGAAGAGTGTTGAAGAAACTAAGATAGCGATCAACGATCTATGCGACTATGTGAAGGCTGAGGGCGGGGATATTGCAAGGCTGGGTGAAGAGAGAATAGTCATTACTCCCGCCTCAGTCAAAATTTGGAGAGGCAAGCCCGCGGCTGAATCTAGTGGAACGGGGAAATCAAAGCTTAGCGCATCTGGGCCTGCTGGTAAAGAGCTGTCTATCTCAGCTTAATAGTCTCAAGGTTTTCAGGCGCTATCGCCTTCACTTTAAGCATCCTCGTGATGCTCGCAGCCATGTCCTCGCATTTTCTTCTTTCGCCGTGACAGACCAATACGCGCCAAGGCCTAGGTGACATTTTCTGAAGGAATCCGAGGATCTGCCGTCTGTCAGAGTGGCCTGAAAAACCTTCAACAGATTCTATGCGCATGTTGACTTTAGCCGCTTCAATCTTTCCACTATTGGCCATTAGGGAAACTTCCCTTAAACCGCTCTTAACTCTATGGCCCAATGTGCCCTCAATCTGGTAACTCACAAAAATCAGGGTGTTCTTTTCGTCAGGCCCTAGGTGCTTGAAATAGTCTATGGCTGGGCCTCCCTCAAGCATCCCTGAAGTGGCGAGGACTACGCACGGTCCACCTGCAATTACTTCTTCTCTGACGCTTGGATTGGTAACAACTTCAAAGTAGTCGGATTGAAATGGGTTCAGGTCTTGATGGAGGATTTGATCTCTTATCTCCTTGACCAAATATTCAGGGTAGGCAGTGTGAATAGCTGTTGCCTCTGATATCATTCCTTCAATGTAAACTGGGACTTCCTTCAGGAGGCCATTCTTCATGTAACTGTCCAGTACAAGCATAATTTCTTGAGCTCTTCCAACAGCTGGAAGTGGGATTAAGACCTTACCCCCCTTCCCAACTGTTTCATTAATTATTGATACCAGTTTGGTTTCTACATCCTTTCTTTCAGGCATCAAGTCCTCCTGCGCACCGTAGGTGCTCTCAATGATCAAGGTTTCTGCCCTTGGGAAAACTGAGGATGCAGACTCCAGCAGCATTGTTTTTCCAAACTTGAAATCACCTGTATAGACAATGTTGTGAAGGCCTTCGCCAACATGAATGTGGACCAATGAGGAACCTAGGATGTGACCTGCATTGTGCAAAGTCAACTTCATGTTTGGGGCTACGTCTGTTACAGCACCGTACTTCAGCGGCATCGTATGCATCACCACTTCTCGAACATCTTTTTGGTCGAAAAGCGTGTAAGCCCCTTCTCTGCTAGTAACGTCGAGATAATCAAGCTGGAGAAGAGTCATCAGGCTCGCGGTTGGCTCTGAACAATAGATCGGTCCGTCATATCCATACTTGTAGAGAAGAGGAGGTAAGCAGCAATGATCTAGGTGAGCATGAGAAACAATGATTGCGTCAAGCTTTTCTAAGCTAAATTCGTCAATGTCAAGTCTCGGAAAAGCTTGCGCAGGATCTTGTGAGCCGGGGTTTATGCCGCAATCCAGAAGAACACTGCTTTCATCAGCTTCCACGAGTATAGCTGATCTCCCTACTTCGCGAAACCCTCCCAACGTGGTGATGCGAACGCCGCTCGTTTTGCCCAGAGTCGGCCTGAAGATTCTTTCTCCAACCTCGCGGAGAATTCTGCTTCTGTCTTGACTTTCTGAATGGACTATGTGCCTGGTACTGGCTATGATCTTTGAGGGCAAGGGAGGGGCTCTCAAAACTCTCGGTCGCCAACGAGTTGCCCTAATAATCTCTTGAAGGAGGGTACCGTCCTTACCTATAGCTATACCAGGTTTCTTCGCCTCTATTGCAACTTCTCCGAGGCTTGGATCAAAGTTCAAAGCTACTATTTCTGCTTCTTTGGGCACGGTATTGCGGATGAAGCGCTCAGCTTCAGGTTCTTCCGAGCGGATAGAGGGGTCTGAGCGAATTACTATTCTCTTGTGAAGTAGATTAACTATATCTGTGACAACGTAGCTCTGCTCAAGAAGTAGGATAACATTCTTTACGTAGATGGCAAGCCTTGGGCCTTCAAATTCTATCCTAGTTATTTCAGCCTCTTTGGGCATATGTTCCAGTATGACTTCTCTAATCCTTACGTTGGCCTCGTTGTTCGTTCTACTCACTTTCAGTCCTTCTAGGGTTGAAGTAGAAATTGTTGGTGTCTTCGATGATCAGGTGAGATAGGCTTTCTTTTCGCTATCGCCTAGTTCTCTATACCCTTCCTTCGTCACAATAGCTACATCGAAGCTGTCGCCACTAGCGGCATCTCTCTTCATAGCGGTGTCAACAGCCTTCACTATCATTGGAATAGTTTGCTGAACGGTCGCACCCTCCTTGAACTCCGACTCCAAGATTCCATAGGCAATAGGCGATCCTGAACCCGTTGAAACACATTTCTCTTCAGTTACGCTGCCCAAAGGATCTAGAGCAAAAATTCGTGAACCTGACTCATCAACTCCCCCTATTATTGCCTGCATAACTAGCGGAATCATCCGAGAAGAAAATAAGACGTTTGCAACAAGACGAGAGGCAGCGCTCACGGGCATAGGGCTTCCATTCTCATATCTGTAAAGGTTAGCGTTCACTTTTAGGACTTCTACAACTGCTTGAGCGTCAGCAACAGCTCCAGCTATCGTGATAGCCATATGATCATCAATCTTATGGATTTTCTTAGCACCTTTATGGGCTACGAAATACCCCATGGTTGCTCTCGTGTCTGTTGCGAGAACAATGCCGTCTCTGCAAACAATGCCTACTGTAGTTGTGCCTTTCAAGGCGTAGTTTGGGATCTTTTCCATTGGAGACCTGTACATGTTTAAGCCCCCAGAAACTCTGTGTCAGGAGGTGAATTCGAATGCGCATCAGAGAAGCGTGTGCGCGTCCAATATCGAGATCGGATAGTTCTATTCAATCTTTCTCATCTATTTAAGGATTTAAGTTGAGGCTCATGTTTACATGAAAGTAGTGCTTCGAACGCATCATCTCGAAGGAAAACAGTTCAATTTGTTCTCAGAGGAAGGTATTTCAGTAGTCGCTATGCTAGCCTTTAGGCTGAGATAGTTGTCGTCCAGAAGGCGAATTACAATTCTTGGAGTAGGGTGCGCGAGGATAGGTTATAAATTCTATTTTAGTGGATCCGTCGCGGAATGCTCGGGATGCCAATATAGCGATGTCTGCATGAAGAATCTGGAACCCGGAAGAGTGTACGTGGTCAGGCAGGTCAAAGACAAGGAGTTGCCCTGTAGAATTCACGAGGGTAGTGGGCGTGTAGTTGAAGTTGAGGAAAGTGATGTTGAAGCAGTGTTAGAAAATAGGCTGGCAATTCAAGATGCTGTTATAACGTTTGCACCGATGATTTGCTTGAACATGATTTGCCGAAGCTATGAGAAATGTGTGCCTATTGGATTGCTCGCAGAAGATAGGTGCAAGATTGTTGAAGTGAAAGAACCTATCGGGTGCCCTCAGAAACTTGAACTTGTTCTGGTTTTGCTTCGGCGGCAACCGGAGCTGCCTTCTTAAATATTTCAATGAATGAGACTTTGGCTATTTCTTGAAAGTATTTTTGCAAATCATTGCTAATAACCCTTTTAGCCACCTGTAGACCTTCTAGCAGAAAAGCTTCTTCGGGTATCTCTATGTTCACTTCTCTCTCCATAATCGTTGTCGCGAATTTCTCAACGCTAATGTTTGGAATGCGCCTATGAATTATTGCTTTGACCTTCTCGTCCTGTGTCTGCAACACTTTTTCAACGGAAACTTCGTAGATTAGGGTTTTACCGGCCAAGGGATGGTTGAAGTCAACCTGAACCCTGCCAGCTCCAACAGCTCTAACAAGCGCAGGTCTACCGTCTATCTCGACTTGTAGACCTGGCGCCGGGGCAAGTCCTTCTGCTTTGAAGCGCCTCAGCGGCAGAAGCTTAATTTTCGATGGGTCGCGAGAACCGTGGCCTTTCTCTGGTGGGACTTCAACACTGACAGTTTTCCCAGTCTCAAGACCTATGAAGCTTTCATCCAACCCTTTGGGAACCCATCCTTCACCCACAACAACAAAACGCGGTTCGTATGATGTCCCCTCCTTATGAAGCTTGGCGTCCTTAGCAATTTTCTCTACTGTCGTGTCAACAGTTTCTCCGCTCTCTTTGATCTTGCATGTGTAGTTCAGCAGTATGAAATCGCCTTTATTGACTGCCACGAATGCAACCTCAGCACAATTTGATTCAAGTGAGGATTTTAACCTTTCCCGTTAAGAACTACAACAGAATTTTTGTCGCAATCTAGTTCAGCTTGGCTGCTCAGGCTATTCGATAGGCCTACTACTTTAGATTGGCGGAATTGGCAACTCATGATGTCTATGGAATTTCAAAACTAGATAGCTTCACATTCACCTCTCGATCGAGTTTGACAA
>CAZAQQ010000098.1:0-6381 GCA_964487485.1 uncultured Candidatus Bathyarchaeia archaeon
CCAGCACCGCAGCATCTAGCCAAGTTTCTAGCTGTCGCCATCTCAACAAGCTGCAACCCTGGAATAGCATTCAAAACGTTTCTCGGCGGGTCATACACATCAGAGAGGCGCCCCAGCTCGCAGGGATCATGATAGGTCACCTTCATATTCGATGGCTTGAAGCTCAGTTTACCCGACTTAACTTGGTTCTCAAGGAATTGAGATGTGTGCAAAACCTGAAATGTAGGAGTTATACCGACTTCTTTTAGGCCTTTGGTGAAGGCTCTGTAGCAGCCAGCGCACCCAGTCACCAGTGTGTCGATTTTCTTCGACTCGATTTTTGCAACGACTTTCTTAGCGTTTTTCTCAGCTTCCTTGTGTTGACCGGTGAGTAATAGGAGGTCGCCGCAACACCCTTCATCCTCGCCTAGCAGAACAGGATTCTCCTTCATCTTCTTGAAGGCTTCAACTGTAGCCTCTGCGATCTTGGGGAATCTATAAGTTGTTAGGCAACCTATCCAATAGAGTAGTTTTGTCATTTTAAGCAGCTCCTAAGGATTTGGCCAGCTCTTTTCTAGGAGTCGCATCTTCACTGAAAGGATTGTTGAACTTCATTATGTTTTCTCCTGCGGCTTTGTGCACGGGGCTTATGTAGCCTTTCTCTGCCAAGTTTCTTCTGGCAGCTTGAACAATCTCGAAAACCTTGACGCCTGCCGGACATGCTACGGTGCAATGCATACATATGGTGCAATAGTTGTACGCGTCCACGAGCCTGTTTGAAGGTGGAATCTGTCCTGTTAAGTAGAAGTATGAGAGCAGAGCCTTTCCTCGACCCGTTGAAGGTTCTAGTTTTGTTTGCCCAAACATTGGGCAGACTGCTCGGCAGAAACCGCATCTAAAGCACTTTAGCACTTCATTCTTGTATTCCTCAAGGTAGGGTTCCTTTTTCATCTTCGGCATTGCTTGGTAGAGGAGGTTTCCCGTTTCTTCTCTTTCCATTGTGTCTAACCCCATTTTGCCCGGGTTCAGTATGTTGTTGGGGTCTATTGCCTTCTTTATTGCGCTCATAACTTGTAGGCTGGCTCCCATTTCCCTTTCAGCGAAGGGAAGTTTCGTTATACCTATTCCATGCTCAGCCGTTATGGTGCCTCCATACTTAAAAGAAACATCTGCCAGATCCTTCTCCATCTCCAAAGCTTTTTCCAGTTGTTTCGCGTCACTGGGATCCACGATCATAACAGGGTGAATGTTGCCATCGGCCATATGGCCGAAGAAGACTGTCATTAGCCCATGTTTCTCAGCTATTTTTTGGTACTCTTTTATGGCATCTCCTATGCTTGAGATGGGCAACCCAGGATCTTCGAATAGGTTGAAAATTGCGTATCCCGGTTTGAGCCTTGCCAAGGAGGGGACTAAAGCTTTTCTAGATCCCCAAATAGCTGCGGATTTCTTTGGGTCATCTGTCCAAACTAAATCTCTACCGCCTCTCTTGGAGCATATTTCCATAAACTTGTTAGCTTCTTCTTGGACACTGGCTTTGTGTCCGTCTAGCTCAGCAACTATCATTCCCTCTGCCTTTGACAAACCTAATTTGAAAACTTCGTTAATGACGCCGATGCAATTCTTATCCATCAATTCCATAGCAGCTGGCTTGATTCCGGCAACTAGGATATCTGTGATTGCTCTCCCTGCGCTTTCAAGGCTGTCGAAATACGCGTTGATGGTTGCTCTATAGGCGGGTAGCGGAGCAATCTTCAGGGTAAGTTCCGTTATAACGCCTAAGGTGCCCTCTGACCCTGCGAATAGTTGAACTAGATTGTAGCCAGAGGACGTTTTGGGGACAGGTTTTCCGGTTCTAATTACTTTTCCATCCGGCAGAACGACTTCCATGCTGTATATCCAATCTTTAGTCGTGCCATACTTTGCAGCTCGGATTCCGCTTGCGTTTGTATTAGCCATTCCTCCTATTGTGCATGCGGCTGAGCTACCTGGGTCAGGTGGGAAAAAGAGACCGTAACGAGCTAGAGCCCTGTTCAAATCATCCAATACGACGCCTGGTTCAACCACGGCGTACATGTCTTCAACCTTCACTTCCTTTATTCTGTCCATTTTTGTTAGGTCAAGTACTATTCCGCGCTTACGGGGCAACACGGCTCCGACGACGCTGGTTCCGGCGCCTCTAGGAGTCACAGGAATTTTCCGCTCGTTAGCGAAACCTAAGATTCTCGAAATTTCCTCTGTGTTCTTAGGAAAGACCAGGAAGTCAGGTTCATACTTGTAAGGCGACATGTCGTTGGAGTAGCATATCAGGTCAACTCTGTCAGCTGTCACATTCTCCTTGCCCACGATGTCTTCAAGGGCTTTCCGAACCTCTTCCATCATAAACACCTAACATTTAATAAATTATAACACACCTTATATTGTTGAGAACCGAAGAGCGTATAAAGCTTCTGGTGTGCTAAGCTTTGGGGTATGGGAAGGTCGATATAGGTTGAACTTCACTCTCCTGTGGAGGTATGGACTTTGGAGGCCGCGCCGGAGATAGGAAAAACTGTCGTCGACATGGATGAACTAGACCTGAACTTTGGAAGGGAAATTCTGAAGGAGCCTGGCGGCGAACAGATTTCAAAATGCTTCCAATGCGGGGTATG
Source organism: uncultured Candidatus Bathyarchaeia archaeon (assembly GCA_964487485.1). Taxonomy (GTDB): domain Archaea; phylum Thermoproteota; class Bathyarchaeia; order 40CM-2-53-6; family CAZAQQ01; genus CAZAQQ01. The sequence continues at coordinate 2,631 of CAZAQQ010000098.1, forward strand.
TGCAGCCAGCTGTCCTGTGAGTGCCGTGGACAAACGTTTCAATCCTAGGAGAATTATTCATATAGCTTTGCTAGGTATGCGGAAGCAAGTCTTAACGAGCGACTTCGTCTGGCTGTGCTCCCAATGTTACATGTGCCATGAACGCTGTCCTCAAGATGTGAGGATACCCGACTTGATGCTTGCTTTAAGGAACATAGCGGTGAGGGCGGGATATGTCCACCCCGCATACAAGGAGCTTGCGTCCGCATTGAAGTCTCATAGCCGTGTTTACGAGATTGAAGACTTTGTTAACCTTAAACGCAAGAAAATGGGTTTACCTCCATTGACAATTGGGCTGCTTGATGTGAAAACTATCATAGAAAAAACCGGGCTGGACGCAGACCTCCAGAAATCGGAGGCGGCGTCGCAATGAAGTACGCCCTTTTCTTGGGATGCACCGCGCCTGTGCGCGCGCAAAACTATGAGCTGTCTTCGAGAAAGGTCGCTGAAAGGTTAGGCATTCAACTGGTGGATCTCGACTTTACTTGCTGCGGCTTCCCCGTTGAAAATATTAAGCATGAGACAGCTCTGGCGATGGCTGCGAGGAACTTGGCCCTTGCCGAGAAGAATGGGCTGGATGTGGTTGCTATCTGCAGTGCCTGCGCCACAACATTGACGAGGCTCAATATGCTCCTCAAAGAAAGCGAAGAACTGCTGAGAACCGTAAATGAACACTTGAAGGCTTTGGGGTACGAGTATAAAGGTTCAGTTAAGGCCAAGCATTTTGCCAGACTATTGTATGAGGACATTGGGCTAGATCGAATAAGGGCAGCGGTGAAAAAACCTCTGAAAGGCGTGAAAATAGCGGTGCATTATGGTTGCCACTACACAAGACCCTCTGAAGTCCAAGGACGGTTTGAGGATTACGAGGCACCTCACTCCCTCCAAGACCTCGTAGAAGTCACTGGCGCAGAAACCGTACCCCACGAAAGTGAGAAATGTTGTGGAGGTGCATTGCTCGGTATCGATCAAGAAGTCGCTTTCATCATGTCAAAGGAGAAGTTGGACTACGCGAAGAGCGCTGGCGCCGACGCATTAGTCATTATCTGTCCTTTCTGCGGCTTAATGTACGATGTCTTCCAAGAAAATATTGGAGAGATGTTCAACAAAGAGTATAGGCTCCCTGTGCTCTACTACCCACAGCTCCTAGGGCTTGCCATGGGCTTCAGCGCTGATGAACTGGGTTTTAGACTAAACCGAGTAGAAGCAACGAGCTTGATTGAGAAAATAGCCAAGGGAGGAATTTGAACATGAAGGTTGGTGTATTCATCTGCGAATGTGGGGGAAACATTTCAGGCCAGGTTGACGTGAACAAGTTGCGCACTGAAGCGCAATCTATGCCCGACGTTAAGGTGGCTGAGATAGCTCAATTCCTTTGCTCAAAGAAAGGTCTGGATCTAGTTGCCAAATCTATTCAGGAAAACGGTTTGGACCGCGTAGTTATCGCTTCATGCTCACCCCACATGCATGAAACAGTCTTTAGAGAAACCATATCGAAGGCTGGATTGAACGGATATCTTTTCGATTATGTTAACATTAGAGAACACTGTTCTTGGGTAACTGATAACAAGGAAGAAGCGACTGGTAAAGCCATCGACCTCCTCCGCGGCGGAGTCTACAGGGCTAGAGCTCTCCAACCTCTCACTCCAATGAAGCAACCGATCAACAAACACGTGCTGATTATAGGAGGAGGAGTTGCCGGAATCATGAGCGCCCTTCAAATTGCCGACTCAGGTTATCCAGTAACCCTCGTCGAACGCAAGCCAAGCATCGGCGGACGCATGGCGCAGCTCAGCAAAACTTTCCCCACTCTGGATTGCGCGCCCTGCATACTTAGCCCTAGGATGTCGGATGTTGCTAGGAATCCGAACATTGAACTTTTGTCTTATGCCGAAGTTGCGCAAATTACTGGAAGCCTAGGAAACTTTCACGTAGTTGCACGTTTGAAGGCACGAGGAGTGGACATGAGCAAATGCTTAGGTTGCGGCCAATGCGCAGAAATCTGTCCCACAGTCGTCAAGAATGAATTTGATGAGAGACTATATGATAGAAAAGCTATTTACAGGCCCTTTCCAGAAGCTGTGCCCTCCACATACCTGATAGACTTCGATAACTGTGTGCGATGTGGCACTTGCGTTGGAGTATGTCCGGCGCAGGCCATAAACATCGAGGATGAAGATCGCAAAGTCGAATTTGATGTAGGCGCAATAATTGTTGCAACAGGCATTGACCAACTTGATTTAACCCAGAGAAAGAACTTCGGCCTCCAGTACCCCAACGTGATAACGGCATTGCAGATGGAGCGGATAATGATCAACGAGCTGGCCGCGGGAGGCATATTGAAGCGGCAAGATGGTGAAAGGGTCAAGAAACTTGCCTATGTACTTTGTTCAGGCTCTAGGGATCCCCGCAACGGTGTACCCTACTGCAGCAAGGTTTGCTGCCCCTACACAATCAAGCAGGCGGTTTTGCTCAAGGAAACTCTTCCCTACATAAGAATCTGGATATACTACACTGATATTCGAATGTCCGGTAGAGGGTTTGAAGAGTTCTATAGACTTGCGAGGGACTTGGGGATTTCATTCATCCATGGGAAGCCCGGAGAGATCATTCTTGATCCTGCTAGTGGGAAGCTGCAGTTAGTGGCAGAAGACATTGACTCGGGAGTGCTGTTTAGGAATAAATTGGACATGGTCGTTTTGACGCCGGCTCTCATCCCGAGTAGTGGCACGAAGGAGCTTGCTGAAAAATTGAGAATTTCCCTTGGCGACGACTACTTCATAGCGGAGAAACATCCGAAGCTGGCACCTGTCCTAACCCATAGGCCCGGAGTTTTTGCAGCAGGCGCAGCTTTGGGACCTAGAGACGTTCGCGACTCAGTCTCAGATGCCCAAGCAGCATCAGCGCAAGCGCTGAAGTTAGCTGGAAGTGGAGCCATCGCCATAGAGCCTGTCAAAGCTGTTGTAGATAACAACCTATGCAATGGATGCGGAGTATGTGTAACCATATGCCCGTACAAGGCCATTAGTTTGAAGGACAAGAAAGCAGTAATAGATGTCACGAGCTGCACTGGGTGCGGCGCATGCGTTGTAGCATGCCCGGAGAAAGCACTGGATCTTGCGCATTACATGAGAAACCAAATTGGTGAGCAATTGAGGGGCATCTTGACCACTGCGGCCAAGGATATCGTAGTCGCCGGATTTTTCGGGGACTCCGTCGCATACAACGCGGCAGACGCAGCGGGAACGGCTAGATTGAGCTGCCCGGAAAACATGAGAATTATTCGGGTACCCTCCACGGCATGTGTAGGTGAGAGAGAAATCCTGGAGGCATTTCAGTACGGCGCAGACGCTGTAATGCTATCTGAAACCGAAAAAAGCCCAGAAGCGAAAATTACTGAACAACGCATTGAAGGCTTTCTGAATACCCTCAACAGGTATGGCATTGAGAAGGAACGCCTTATTTTCCAACCTTTACTACTGCCAGTGTTCCGAGTTTTGCCGAAATACTTCGCCACCTATGTTGACAAAATCAAAAAACTGGGGAAACTACAAGAGAAAACACGTGAGCAACTCCAAGGTATCTCCAAGTAGCTCACTTGAAGCCCCTTGGCCTAGGAATACTAAGAAAAATGCCCAACAGCGTGTTTGAGGTAACGAATACTTCAATCGCCACAATAGGCTTTTCCTAATATGTCTCGCATATCTTGCTC
>CAZAQQ010000099.1:0-4568 GCA_964487485.1 uncultured Candidatus Bathyarchaeia archaeon
TACATTGGCTATCAAATGTCCTCCGTCTTGGTTACTAGCGGGTTTATGGAGGATCCTTGGCCAGGCGCTTTAACCTTCTCAGCCGCTGTAATTGGCATACTGGGCTGTCATGAACTAGGCCACAAGTTTATGGCTATGAAAAAGGGAATTGAGGCTTCACTGCCCTACTTCATTCCAGTACCCGCCTTCATAGGGACTTTCGGCGCGATTATTCGAACAAAAAACCCTGCTCCTAACCGCGACGCTCTATTTGATCTAGGTGCTGCAGGCCCTATTACAGGCTTCCTAGTACTTTTACCTTTTACAATCTTAGGTTTGGAATGGTCTTATCCAGTTTCGATGGAGGCTCTTCCACCGGGTACAATTTCCCTACCTACTCCACTTCTCTTCAACTTGCTCTACTGGTTTGTGAGGCCAGCTATGCTAGAGGGGTCTGCGCTGCTCTTTCATCCAGTTGCCTTCGCAGCTTGGGTTGGGATGTTGGTTACCATGCTAAACTTGATGCCTGCTGGAATGCTCGACGGCGGCCACGTGACCAGAGCTCTCCTCGGTGAGCGATGGCATCAACCTGTCTCCTTTCTAGCAGCCTTAGCAACCATGGCGTTAGGCTTCTGGTACATGGCTCTTCTAATGCTTTTCTTAGCCTTTTCACGCCACACGGGACCCTTAGACGACGTTTCAAATCTCTCGCTGGGGAGGAAAATCACTTCCATAGGGATATTTGCCATACTCATACTTTGCGCTGTTCCAGGCTGGAGGCTCATGTAGACTCAGAATTCAGTTCTCTTGCCCGGATCACATTGGGAATATCGATTAGGTTAATGGCCTCGGAGTGGCAAAGGCTATCTTGCGCTATTAAATTAGGCTCCGAAGTTAGGAATCAAATCCCAGCGGGGAGCGATGAAACCCTGAATCAAGTGATCAAAACAGCCTGTGAACTCTGCGCCTGGTCCTGCGGCATGGATGTCCATGTTGAGAATGGGAAAATAACCAAGGTCAGAGGTACTAATGAGAATCCATTGAACCGGGGCGTTCTATGTCCCAAAGGTGTTCTAGCCAAGGAGTATGTGTATGCAGAGGATAGGTTGAAGTACCCTCTCCTCAAGAGTGGAAGAGACTGGAAAAGAATAACGTGGAAAGAAGCGATCGGAATCGTTGCTGACAAGCTGAAGGAAGTCAAGGCGGAAGCTTCCTCAAAATCCTTTGCGGCAATAATAGGCATGCCCCTACTGCTCGGAGGGTCATCTACTGTAGGATTCATAAGAAGGTTTATGGATGTTTACGGAAGCCCAAACTGTTTCTCCCCAGAGAGCATGTGTTATAGGCATCAGATCATTGGCAACATATTGACACTGGGCAAGTTCTCCGTCGCGGATGTGGATAATGCGAGATGTGTGGTAGTGTGGGGTCACAACCCTCACGAGTCAAAGTACCCACTAGCCCTTAAAATTGAGGAAGCTAAGGGAAGGGGCTCTAAGCTAGTTGTTATTGACCCAAGGCGTACAAAACTTGCCAAAATGGCTGATCTATACGCTCAGGTAAGACCGGGAAGCGACTGCGCACTAGCCCTAGGAATGATGAAAGTCATTGTTGAGAATAAGCTGTACGACAAAGATTTCGTGGATAAATGGTGCACAGGCTTTGAACCGCTTAGACAGCATTTGAGCAAACTGTCCCTAGATGAGATCTCAAGGCTAACTTGGGTTGACGAGAATGCGGTAAGGGAAATTGCAAGAACCTTCGCCTTAACGAAACCCTCATGCGTAGTTCAGGGTGTTAACGCCCTCGATCAACATCCAAGTGGCATTCAGAACACTAGGGCGATAGTCATCCTCCATGCTTTAACAGGGAACCTAGATGTTAAGGGAGGCCTCATCAGAGCTTCGAGGGTTCATACCAATAACTTAAGGTTGTTTAGCCTCCTCAAAGATTCTCCTTTAGGAATAGAGAAACATCCACTTTTCTACCAGGTCTGGGGCACCCATCTGGGCGAAGGCCAGGCCATGTACTTCCACGACGCCTTGGAGAATGCGAAGCCCTACCCAATCAAGGCTATGATAATCGCCGGGTCAAATCCTCTTCTTACTTGGCCAAACTCGAGCAGACTTAGGAGTGGGCTTGAAAAACTGGAATTCCTAGCAGTGATGGATGTGTTCATGACTGAAACTGCTGAACTGGCGGGTCTAGTGCTTCCAGTTGCGACTTTCTTGGAGCGACTGGAACTGTGTGACTACTACAGCGTAATATTTGGCATACCATACCTATTGCTTAGAAAGAAAGCCATAGATCCTCCGCACGAAGCAAAGTCCGACCTCGATTTTTGGCTTCTTTTAGCTAAGGAAATGGGTTACCATCAATACTTCCCATGGAATAGTGCCGAGGAAGTCATCAACTACGTTCTTGAACCTACAAGGCTTACGGTGAAGGATTTGTTGGAGAAGTATCCTGCAGGCCTAAAGTTCGGCGAAGTGATGTATGTGGAATATGAAAAAAGAGGCTTTAAAACCCCTTCCGGGAAAGTCGAAATCTACTCAAAAACTTTGGAAGAGCTTGGCCACCATCCACTTCCGACGCATATGGAACCGCTGGAAACCCCACTATCTAAATTGGCGGAAGATTACCCATTGATACTGACAACTGGAGCCAGAGTTCTGCCCTTCACTCACTCCCAGTTAAGAAATATCAAGAAGCTTAGGGAACGTATGCCTAAAGCAGTTGCAGAAATAAACCCTGAAACAGCCAGGAAATATCGCGTGAGAAACGGGGAATCCGTGATGTTGAAGACTCAGAGGGGGTCTATAAGAATAGGATTGGAGTTCACTGAAGACATAGCTCCAAGCGTTGTAAACATATCGCATGGATGGGCTGAGGCAAACGTAAACCTGCTAACGAGCCAAGAGCCGGCTGACCCCATTTCGGGTTGCCCAGGACTAAGCAATGCTCTGCAAGATACAATCGTAGTTGCCCAGCGCGTTGTAAAATCTAGTTTTCGCGAACCGAAGAATGGCACGCTCTAGAGAAATTGGCATTCCGAACTTTGGCTCAGCGATTCTCCGCCAATATTTAAGAGAAAAGCACCTTAAGATTTTCCAGTAGCTGTCCCCTATCACTTGAGGGGCACGTACATCGAGGATCGGCTTGCGCCTATGCCCGGGGTTCCGTGGGCTACTTTCTTGTTGGTTATGGCAAATTCGCCTAGGTAATGGCCTATCATTTCCGGTTTTATTCCTACTGCAGCGAACTCTTTTCCACTGTGGACTAGGATTGTTAATCCGACCATTTCAGGTATTATTACAGCATCTCTGCAATGCGTTTTTATTAATGCCTTCTTGCCTCCCTCTCCTGATTTCTTAGCTTCCTTGATCTCTTCGAGCAGTTTTCTCTGTTCAGCCGTCAAACCTTTCGTTAAGGATCTTCTTTGCCTTGCAGGCAACAAGCGTATGAACTCGTCCATTGACATTTGCTGAAGCTGCTGAGTTGTGAAGCCTCTGTAAGCAAATTCTTTCGGCATCTTTCACAGACCTTTGTTCATCTTTAGGTTGGCTGGTTCATGGCTTTAGGTTTTTCGAATCCTTGGGGCCCTGTCTTCTCACTGGACTTGTTCATAGCGGCGTTCTTCGTTTAACGGCTCTTCCGGTTTGTCTAGCTGCTATGAGGCCGACTTTTCTGCCGGGTGGTGCCTGTCTTGAAACCGTAGTAGGCTTTCCTGCACGTTTGTGTCTGCCCCCGCCATATGGGTGCGAGGCAGCAACCATAGCCATTCCCTTGACTAAGGGCCATTTCCTCCCTCTCGCTTTCAAGAGAAATTTTCTAGTACCAGCCTTCATGAAGGGTTTTTCAGCTCTGCCAGCGCCTGCAACAACACCGATCATTGCTCGACATCGATCGTCTAGGTAGATGGATCTCCCTGAGGGAAGTTTCATCTCCGTTCCCCTAGGTGTATGTGCAACAACCATGGCGTAGGAACCGGAGGACTTGGCAATCCTGCCTCCGTCTCCAGGCTTGAGTTCGATGCTGCTAACTAAGGTTCCTTCAGGGATTTTGCCTAGAGGCATTATGTTGCCTATTTCGGTGCTAGTAGCAATTCCCCTCCAAACCTCTTGCCTAACCCCTAGCCCCTCAGGTGCTGGAACATAACACTTCTGTCCATTGTCAAACTTAAGGAACGCGATTGGTGTTCCTCTTGCAGGGTCGTGCATAAGATCCCTTACAAACCCTCTAATGGTTGAACCGTATTCGAGGTCGGTGATAGGTGGATATGAGGTGGCGGCAACCCTTCTATGGGTTCTCGCCCGGAAAACAATTCCCCCTCTTCCCCTGCGTCTAACCAAGATCCTTTTGCCCATTTCTACTCACCTTTAAAGTATGCCCAATTTCACAGCTAAGTCAGCTGCTTTGAATTCAGGCATGAGCTTAACAAAAGCCTTCTTTCTTCCATCGGCCGTAATCAGAGTGTTAACGTCCGCTACTTGAACTTCATAAAGCTCCTGAACAGCTCGTTTAACGTCGTTTTTCCCAGCCTTGAGGTTCACGATGAATGTGATCTTGTTTTCAGCCTCTATTAGGGT
>CAZAQQ010000099.1:4668-6355 GCA_964487485.1 uncultured Candidatus Bathyarchaeia archaeon
CCCTCCAAATCGTAGACATCAACCGTAGCCTTCGACAAAACGAAACCCTCGCCTAATCCGACTGCTTCGACTCTAAGCTTATGAATTTGATTTCAGGCGGCGTCCCGGGAGGGCTTGGAGCCCTTGCAGCATGCCTAATGATTATGGAGCGTTTCGCTGGGCCTGGAACACTGCCCTTTAACATCACATAATTGCCATTAATAACCCCATAGCGAATGAATCCGCCTTTAGGTGTAACTTCAGACCCATTGTCGCCAATTTTGACAATTTGCTTATTGAACTCGGTTCTCTGGAAAAACCCCATTTGCCCCGGTCTAGGAACCGAATACATAACGTAAGATGGATTCCAACCACCTATAGAGCCGACTCCACGCACTGTTTTCCTAGACTTGTGTGAAAGTTTCCGGACTCCCCACCTTTTCACTGGGCCTTGGATACCTTTCCCTTTCGTAACGGCTACGATGTCAACCGATTGACTTGGCGCAAAAATATCTGAAAACCTAACCTCCTTTCCAAGGATAGTCTTGGCGTATTCAAATTGCTCTTTGATGGATCCGCCGCCTATCTTAGCCTCGATAAGCTCCGGTTTCTTTCTTCCACCTTTCGTCAGCTTTGGCTGAGTAGCTAAGAACATGCGCAACTCAGCGACGTTCGCCAGTGAATCCTCAATTTTCTTCAAACCATTCGCAGTATCAAACTTTTCTGGAACTGTGAAGGTTCTATCTAGGTATTTAGGTGGGTTTTCAGCCCAGGCTTCAGTTAACGTTTTCAGCCCATCATCAGTCTTAACATACGCCCTAGTTCCACATGCGAGCATAGGTGGAGTTTCAAGTATCGTTACTGGCACTACTATTTCTCGGCCGTAAGTGAAAGATCCTTTCCTATTATCCATAACAACTATGTGGGTCATCCCAGCCTTGTAGCCAGCGAAGGCCAAAGGCCTAGGACTGCCTTCCACCGTCGGCCAGTACCTAATTCTTCCAACCCATCGTTCAGCTCGTCCCCTAGGCAAATAAGCAAGCGAACCTCTCTTAGGCGCATGCTTCTTTCTACGGCCCATAGGAACGATTACCCGCTGACTCAGGGTTGTCGCAGTTTCAATAAAGAAGAATGGTTATAAATCTTCCGAATCACGTTGAAGGCATTCAGCGATTCTAAAAGCCTTTGAAACTAGGCAAGATCCAGCTGAATGTTGGATACCACAACTCTCCACTTTGGCTTAAGACATTAATTAATCAAGCGTCAACATTCTAGCGGTGACAGTTTTGTCTTGGCCTCCCAGGAGGGCTAGACCCAAGCTTGCCATAGCTATTCCCGCTTCCATTGTGGCTGACACACCCCACTTAAGAGAAAAAACCCTCAGGGTTGGGTTGATAGGAAGAGCCGCTGCGATTTTTCAAGTCGAAGAAATAATAGTCTACCGCGACAAAGCCAGTGGCGATGGTAGAGAAGCTGATTTCGTAGCCGCTGTTCTCAGGTATATGGAGACCCCTCAATATCTGAGGAAAAGAATTTTTCCACTTAAACCCGAACTACGCTATGTGGGTATCCTCCCCCCTCTTCGAACATCCCATCATCCCCTAGACACCAAGCTGTCAGGGTTGAGGCTGGGAAGCTTTCGTGAGGGGCTCGTATTGCAATCCAATCGCCAAAGGTCGGTTGTTGACATCGGCCTAGACAAGCCTAT
>CAZAQQ010000100.1:0-1680 GCA_964487485.1 uncultured Candidatus Bathyarchaeia archaeon
GCGACTAGGTTTATTAGGAAACTTGACTTTCCAGCTCTAGTCATTCCTGCTACAAGAAGGTGAGCTTTGGCTATTGCGTTAAGATCTATGTATATTGGAATACTTGTCCCACGAACCTTCCCAATCTCAAGAAAGTGCATCTCAGCCGCGGTTTCTTCTGGCATGAAGAACTTTCTCAATTCCTCTTCAGTAGGCTCGAATATTTCATCCCAAGCTCCAGGAGCAACTTCCAAGCTTCTCCATTTGCGATCCTCGTCATAGTAGCCCAGAACCTCGCCAAAAGCCACCTTGTATTCCAGCCTCTTCCCATACTGTGCCTGCCTGCCCTTCTTACCGGCTAGGGGGCCGGTTCTGCCCATAGTCATTTCTGGGTTATACGGTTGAATTCTGTAGACTCGAAGCAACACTTCGAGACTATTAATTGGATGTCTTAGGAAATAGTAGTTGTCAACCTTAACGATCTCCGTTTCCAAAACAACGAAAATGAATAAATCTTGCGTGCATCCTGAAAGCGTGTATCCAACGGTTTTCATTTTGCCAACCCTCCTTCCCAAGACTGATTTTCATGTAAAACCCAAGTTTCCCCGAACTGCAGTGCGAGAATATCTAGATCGGTAGGGCTCATTTTCTCTTCTTTTACCAAATCAAGAGCTTTCGTGAATAACGTTAACGTTCGAATGTTGGAGGTTGTTGCTGAGATCCTGGCAAACTCATCGGCTTCACGTATAACAAAGGGTATGCCATCTTCCTCAGAGGTTGTGTAGAGTAGGGAGGCTACCTCGGCTATTCGGTTAGCACAGTACTCAGGCACTTCAAGCTTGAAGGGAGTTGAGTACCCAGTTCTAATGTAGACGGAGTGAATGTTGGTAATGTCATTGATGTTTTCTTGAGGAAAACCAAGTTGCCGGGCTTTCTTTCTGCAAGCTGCGATAGCGCGTCCCTCGGCAAGCCTAGGTTCAAGCCTTGTGTATTGGCCGGGTTTGAGGATTAAGCTTAACAGTGATGTATCCCTCATCTGCGGGAACCCTAGTTCTTTGCATAAAGTGTTCAATCTGGTTCTTTTGACAAAACCTACTATGGGGATACTCTTACGACGGCAGGTTTCGAGAAGCTGTACCATAGCTTTGACTGTATCTGAGTAATCGCTTCCGTACTCTTCGGTTGAGGACTCGCCGGGGTCTAATCTTGGATGCAGAACGATAGCTCCGTCCAGCACTATGTACTTAGGGTTCCATTTTTCAGCGGCTTCCCTTGTCAGTTGATACTGTATTTTGAAGGAAAGTAAGAGCTCTCTTTCCTGCGTTCGAATTTCGTTGGGCCAGATTTCCGGTTCTCCTGGCTTGAAAATAGGCTCTTCTATGATTTCTCCTTGTTCAACAACTATGGCAACAGCAGCATAGAGTGGGACATATGTTGACCTCAGATCTACGCCATTTACTCCAGCATCTGATCCTACAATCTTTGTATTGAAAGCAAGGGCCTCGTCATGTCTAGCATCCTCAACAACAATTTGATCGCGGCATGCCCTGATGAGCTCTTTCCGATGCTCGTTATACCTCATCAATTCTTCTAGTATTCTATCTGTGCCGTCATCGATGAGTTTTTGATAAAGATCCGGATAAATAGTTTCACCCGGAGTAGGAGTGAAAGGCTGAAGGAACTGCTCGCGAAAACCTTTTG
>CAZAQQ010000100.1:1780-6297 GCA_964487485.1 uncultured Candidatus Bathyarchaeia archaeon
GACCTGATTACTTCATCAATAAGTCTGGGAGTTTTCGCTAGTTCGCTTTCAAGCTGCAGGGTTCCAGCAGCATCAGCTAACCCCCTTTTCTTAGCCAATGTTGTCGCAAGTTTCACGAGGACAGCGACTTGAGCTGTGAAGGTTTTCGTAGCAGCAACGCCAATTTCAGGTCCTGAGTTTTGACCTATATAGATGTCCGAGAGTCGTGTTATTGTTGATCCCATAACATTTGTGATGCTGATTACTTTGGCTCCTTGCTGCTTGGCTGTCCTTATGGCGTTTAGAGTGTCTGCTGTCTCACCAGATTGACTCAATGCAAGTATGACGGAGCTTGAATTAAGATTGCTGCCGCAATAGTCGTTGAACTCCGATGCAATTATGGCTTCTGACGGTAGCTTAGCCTGTTTTGCGAGGGCGTAAGTTCCCACCACGCAGGCGTGGTAAGATGTCCCGCAAGCTATAAGATATACACGGTCAGCTTCATCAAGCACGGATGCCATTAACTCGTGATAAATGCGTTGAGTTCTCACTGCATTTTTCAATGAATCAGACTGCTCATGAATTTCTTTTAGCATGAAGTGTTTATAACCTGTTTTTTCCGCAGCTTCAGGAGTAAGTGTTACTGTAACCGCAGCGCGATGAAACTTTTCGCCAGAATCAACTTTAAGCAGCCGAACTTTCTCAGGTGTTAGAACTGCCATTTCGCCGTCTTCTAGAAAGACTACCTTGTCCGTCAGTGGTAGGAAAGCTGGTATGTCTGAAGCGCAGTATATTTCGCTTCCTCCAACCCCTATGACAAGTGGGCTTTCATTGCGCGCACAAACTATTTGGTTTAGTTCCATCATGCTTACGGCTGCTATTGCGTAGGAACCTTTTAGTTTCTTCAGACTCATTCTGACCGCATCTGGTAGACTGTATCCCTCTTCGACAAGTTCCTCGACGAGATGCGCGATGACTTCTGTATCAGTTCTGGATGTGAAGGTGTGTCCACGTTTCCCCAGCTCTTGCTTTAGTTCCATGAAGTTTTCAATTATGCCATTGTGAACCACTGCGATTTTGCCTTTGCAATCCGTATGGGGGTGAGCATTTTCCTTGGATGGGGCCCCATGCGTTGCCCAGCGGGTATGACCGATCCCAAGGCTCCCTGGCATGTCATTCAGATTTATTCGGCTGTGAACTTCATCTATCCTGCCTCTGTCTTTCTTAATGAAGAGTTTTGCTTCGCTGAGCGTTGCGAGACCCACTGAGTCGTACCCTCTATACTCCAATCTACGCAAAGCTCCGTGAATTGTCGGCCCTGCGCGCCCTTCGCTTAGTACACAGCCGAAGATCCCGCACATTCTAAGGCAGTTCCCCGAAGTATGGCTGAATGCCGAACCCGCATGCATGATACTAGATAAAGATTTCTAAAGTTGGGTTTTTATTGATCTAGCGTCACCGACGCCTTGATACTCGTGTTTCACAAGTGGCTTGTGAAAACAAGGTTTTAATAATAAATATTTGGTTTAAGTATTCGGTCACAATGTCCTACATTTTGCTTAAGGCGAAAAGAGGAAGTGAAATACTGCCAGCTAGAATCTTAAGCGAACCGGAAGTAGCCCGGGCAATTTTGCAGCCTACGCGCTGGAAAATCCTCTGCGAGTTGGCAGTTCAACCCCGCTCGGCTAAAGAGATAGCGAGAAAATTTGGCGAAAGTGAGCAAACCATTTGCTACCATATGAGGGAATTGGACAGGCTTGGCTTGATTCGATTAGCTGAAACGGTGAAGAGGAGGGGAGCAATCGCAAAGTATTATGTCGCTGACCCTCCATCCTTCGCAATGATTTCAGAGCCCGCTTTAGACAAGGCTGAACTAACGAAGACCGAAGCCCTGTCAATGGACAGATGCAGAAAAGCACTTGATCCTTTCATTGGTGCTGGGAAAATGCTGGCTAGAATCATAATTGGAAGCCCAGACGCACATGGTGAATTCAAAGCTAGGGCAAGGGACGGTCACTATGCTGTTGATCTAGCCTTGTTCTTGGGGTCGTTGCTACCGATAACGAGAAAATTGGTTGTAAAAATGGATACGGAGGCTGAAGATGCTGACTTAGCTGACAACCTGATAATTGTTGGCGGCCCAAGAGTAAACACTGTAACTGCCAGAATTAACGATAATCTACCTATAAGATTCGATCTTTCCACACATAGCGCGATGGTTTCAAAAATTTCAGGAAGAACGTATCACGGCGAAGAAGAGGGAGCGATCCAAATAGTTGAGAACCCGTTGAGCACGGAGGCCAAGTTGCTTGTTCTTGCTGGCAACACACATGTTGGGACTCGGGCTGCGATCATCGGTTTTGTCAAGTATGCGGAGAAGGTGGCTGAGGGAAACTCGTACAACAGTAACGTGTTATCAAAGGTTGTAAGCGGCGTCGACTTGGACAGCGATGGGCTCGTAGACGACGTGGAATTCATAGAGTAAGATGCCTTGAGAAGTTGAGATCACGACTCGTAAGACGCGGCCATCGCATTCCACGTTGAAAATTCTATTTACAACTAGACGTTTGCAGCATGGGAACCCGGGTCAAAGTATATCCATTTCACCATCGAATAGGCTAGAAGGTTGGTTTTTCGGGCTACCAGTTCATAGATAGGCCCCAAACATAGTCGTTCTTACGCTGACAATGAACCACCTCAATCTCAACCTCGCTATGCGTGAATACCCTCTTCAATTCGAGGTAGGGTTCTAGTGACTTAACGCTTATTATGTCATTCATAACAAGCTCATGAGCGAAGAAAGGCATGCGTCGTTTCAGCCGATTTGCACCCCTCCGAGCAGTAATGTCCTCTCTTGTAGATGTGAGAGTCGCTAAGCGCGTCATGATCATCTCGCTGATTGCAATCGTCAGCGCGACAGCGACCGTGGTCATATTGCCCGTGCCAAAATCCGATCAGGCCAAAATAGCCGTTCTAGTAGTCGACGATCCTGCGGAAGGTTGGGACTGGGACGTTCAGGCGCTGAGCAAAATGGTGGAGATGGGTTACCCAATTCAGTACGCTTCCCTATCGCCGGAAAAACTGTCAACGGCCAACCTCTCAAAGTACGAGGTGATAGTGATTCCCAGCGCTATCAGAAGGGAAACTTTGGACATTGTGAAACGAAACGCAGATAAACTGTTTTCATTTGTAGAGGAAGGCCATGGGCTTGTAGTCCTACACCTTTGGGGAGCCCCTAGACGCGGGGGCTCAGGATCAATCTATGGATTTACTGACGAAGAAAACATAGACTGGTTGGAGCAATGGGATTACTTTGACGGATACGATTGGTTGCCAGGCCTATTAAAACAAGTTAAGCCTGAGCCCGGTAAGCCCCTTAGAGAATACATAAGGGGCTTACCAAGATATTCCGTAATGCGGACAATAACAATTGATGAACCGAGCCACGCATCTCTCTCGGCCTTCTACGCTTTATACGATACACCGGATCGCGGCGACTTCGAGCTAAGTGTTTGGGGAGCTTATAGAACAGTATGCAGCTGGGACCCTGGCATATGGAAAGTAATTGCTAGACATAAACTTGGCGAAGCAGTAGTTCTAACATCGAACTATGGACATGGGAAAATACTGGTGTCCACTCTTGGAGAAGATTGGGGAATCGCCCATCGATACGGTGGTACATGCGCCAAGATCTTGTATTCGTGGCTCTCCTACGCTTCTGGTCGCAATATTGTCATAAAAAGCAAGCTCCAAGATTCAATTTGGATACGGCGAATCTCGCTGATCCTACCTTTGCTAGGCCTCGCGTTCTTTGTCTCTGCCGCTTGGCTCTTGGCGAACCAAAGTGTAGTTGGCAGAAAGAATGACGCCAAGAAAAATTTCGAGGTAAGATCACAGGCCCATCGCATCCTAAAATGCCGGAGTTTGTTCAATAACCTTCTTTCATGCTTCGACTACATTATGATTTTTTTCTTCTTGCCATATTTTGGAGGAAGCGGATATTATCAGTCATTCGGGGCTCTCCACACTGATCTATCCACTGAATTTGAAATCGCTGGGAAAACTATCGTTGTCGCCTATCTAATCCTACGCGCAATTTTCCTGCAGAAAGCAGAGGGATCTGGTGAATTTCGACTCGGTCTTCGATCGATTCTGGCTCTGGGCATCCTTTTGAGGTTAATGTTGATTCTGCATAATCCCTTTGATCTCACTGACATTGGGGAGTCAACAATGAGATCTCTGCAAGTGTTCCTTGAAGGACAAAACCCTTACATATCAACGATAATATATTCGAACGAGAGAGTGCATTCTGGCTACAAGTACCTCCCTCTAACCTTTCTGTTTTATGCACCATTTTTCGGTTTTGGAAATCTTGGCGTCAAAATCGGAAATCTTGCGGCCGATTTCCTCATTATCCCACTTCTCTATGTAATATGCAACAAAATATCTACGAGTGATGTTGCCAGACGCGTTACTTTTCTTTACTCCGTTTTCTTCGTGTCGATAATAGAAGCGTTTAATGAAGGTGTCACTGACGT
>CAZAQQ010000101.1:0-4276 GCA_964487485.1 uncultured Candidatus Bathyarchaeia archaeon
GAATGTCTATTCCGAGGTCTTTACCTATTTCGAAGAGTCTTCTAAGCAGGTCTCTATTAAGAGCTCTCAGAGGGGTTATGTAGAGGATCGATATGCCTTTCGCATCTTCTTGGCTTCTTGAAGATAGGAACAAATCTAGTATTGGCAGAATTGCAGCGAAGGTCTTCCCCATACCAGTCGGAGCTATTATAAGCACATTCTTCCTCGCTAGGATAGCGGGGATGGCTATTTTCTGAATTTCGCTAGGTTCAGCTATGCCCTCTCTTTCCAATTGCAGCCTAACGGGCTTCTGAAGTAGAGAAAAAGCATCTTCAAGGGTTGGGCTACTCATTTTCTATCAAGGTACATTAGGAACATTGTAGGTCGTTCCTTTTAGATCGTTCTGCAGTAGGGCCCCGCCGAGTGATACGCCTTCCAAGCCTCTTCATTCAAAAAGATCTTATCTCACCTATTCAGGCGCTATTTCCGCTCAGATCCCTCATAGGCGATGTAAACGAATACTAAAATCAGGGCTATGAATGCCAAAACTACGATTGAAAATTGGATAAGCCCATAATATTCGTCCGCAGTCACGCCGAATGCCTCCAACTCAGATCGTTTACTTGTCAACGACGTCTTTAAAAAGATGTCTAGATTAGTCGGCTGCAGCCTCTTCCTTCACTCTCCACATCTCAGTTATGGCAGGGTACTCCCTGTCCGGCAACTCCGCTGAGTCATATAGACGGAGCGCTTCAGCCATCCTTTGCGCAATCATGTGGTAGCACAAATGCTTTTTCCGACCGATGACTCTGAAATAATAGTCGTCGCAGTTGCAGAAACCAGCATCGGGAATCACTTGGTATACGGCCTTTCTCCCCTGAACCGCCCAGATAACTCTGCCACTCGGTTTAAACACATACTTTTTCACATGCCGGTTCTTGACCAAGTTCAGCGCATTTTCAAGTCTCTTGGCGAATTCCGTCATGATCTTTTTCTTTTGCCTAGCAACAACTTGCTGTCTCACACGGATGCTTTTGCCGGCTCCCCGTATTGCTTCTGCTTCCTTCTTTTTTCCCTTCGCCATCGCTTGTCCTCTTCATTTCATAGGCAATACGGCTCAATCAACCGACCTTAAACCTCTCAGATTGCGGCAATTCAATTTTAGGAATCAAACTATTTCTATCTTCCTCCCAAGCGTCCTCCCTCTCCAATACTATTTATTCAGGCGATGGATATGTTCCTCTCGACAGTTATTTCGGAGGAACTCTAATTCACCACTCTAAAGCCATTGGAAAACTATCCGGCTCTTCTTCTAGAGAAGGAATCTGAACGGATATTGGTTATAGTAGATCTCCACATCGGTTGGGAGGTAACACTGGCGCAACAGGGTATACACGTACCTTCGCAAACGCCGAGAATTCTTGAGAAGACAACGCAGATAGTTGAGGCTTGTAAACCAACGGGAATAGTTTTCCTCGGAGACGTAAAGCATGCGGTGGGAAAAGTGGAGATGGAAGAATGGAGAGACGTTCCAGACTTTTTCGAGAGGGTTTTGGGAAAAGTGTCCGACTTGCAAGTCATACTTGGAAATCACGATGGGAATCTTGAACCTCTCACACCTCGCAGCGTGAAGATACATCCTTCGACCGGCATTATTTTTTCGGATGATATTGGACTTTTTCACGGTCATGCTTGGCCTGACCCACGAATTTTAGGTTGCCGTACTTTAGTTATGGGTCACATTCATCCGGTGGTCATGTTCAGGGATCTTTTAGCCTTTAGGGTCATGAGGCAAGTTTGGGTGAAAGCTAGGTGCAACACTAAGAAGCTAGCGAAAGCGTTGCTTAAGCGTTCGGGTCTAAGGAAAGATGTTGTTTCCTATGAGGGGCTGAAGACCCAGCATAATGTTGAGTTAGGAGATTCACAGCTAATCATAATGCCCTCATTCAATGATTTTCTCGGAGGCCAAGCAATTAATAGAAAGTATATGCCTGGTCGCAGAAGGTTGCAGGAAGATTCTTTAGGCCCTATTCTCCGCTCTGGAAGCGTAGACATCGATAATGCGGAAGTTTACATGTTAGATGGCACATTCCTAGGATCTGTTCGACAACTTCGTTCTTTTGCTTAGTCTTCATCTATTTCCAGTTTTCACCTTCAGCGATTTTTCGCTAGATTTATATTCAGTCCTCAGCGCCTATCCTCTGGTTTCGAGGGCTGCGTCTTGAGTTATGACGTTATAATAGTGGGATGCGGGCCCGCAGGTATTTTCTCCGCCTTTGAGCTTTCTCAAAGATCTGACTTGAAGATGGTAATGCTCGACAAGGGTCCTGACATTGATAAGCGCAAGTGTCCTGCCAGTAGGGGCTTGGGCTGTGTGAATTGTAAACCCTGCTCCCTTCTCTCTGGCTGGGGTGGCGCAGGTGCCTTTAGCGACGGCAAATTGACGCTTTCAACCAATGTAGGTGGTTGGTTAAGCGAGTATGTTGGCCGGAAAGACTTGATGAAGTTCATAGATTATGTCGATGGGGTCTACGTGAAGTTTGGCGCGCCGGATCGGCTCTACGGAACAGATTTGGATAAAATTGAAGAAACTGAGAGAAAAGCGTCGCTGGCGGGCCTGAAATTAGTTCCTGACAAGCTCCGTCACCTAGGAACAGAAAACTGCGTTCAAATTCTTCGCAAAATGAGGCAGTTTCTAGAAAAGAGAGTTGAAATCAGGACAGGCGTCGAGGTGAAAAGGCTAGTGGTGAAGGACAATCGAGCTGCAGGTGTAGAAACAACGCGGGGAGAAAAGATTCTGGGAAACTACGTGATTGCAGCTCCCGGAAGGGTTGGCGCAGAATGGCTGAAGTCTGAAGCCCAGCTATTAGGCCTTGAGACATTGAACAACCCTGTCGATGTTGGCGTTCGCGTTGAAGTATCAGCCGCAGTTATGGAAGACCTAACCAAAGCGCTATACGAACCCAAATTCGTTTTCTACTCAAAAACCTTTGACGATCAGGTTCGGACTTTCTGCTTTAACCCATTTGGAGAGGTTATAACTGAATCTTATGATGGAGTTGTAACCGTCAACGGTCAGAGCTATGTGGAGAAGAAGACTGGGAACACGAATTTCGCAATATTGGTTAGCACGTCTTTCACAGAGCCCTTTAAAGAGCCAATAGCATATGGAAAATATTTGGCTAGACTTGCAAACCTCCTCAGCGGAGGGATCGTCGTGCAGAGACTGGGCGACTTAGAAGATGGAAGGCGATCCACAGAGGAGAGGATTGAGAGAAACTTGACAGTGCCAACATTGAAAAATGCGACCCCGGGCGATTTGAGTTTCGTTCTGCCCTATCGATATCTACTTGATATCCAAGAGATGCTACGGGCTATGGATCAAGTGTCGCCCGGAACATGGGCGAAGCATACCTTACTCTACGGAGTTGAAGTAAAATTCTATTCTTCAAGGCTTAAACTGAGCAATTGCTTGGAAACCAAGATCCGCAACCTCTTTACCATAGGCGATGGGGCAGGCTTAACAAGAGGCCTCATACAGGCTTCAGCATCCGGAGTCCTAGCCGCTCGGGAAATCGAAAAAAGAGAGAAATGAGCTTTCCCTGAATATCTGGGCGCTCATAGTTTCAGTTTCAACGTACTAGGGCAGTTCAGGTTTTATTTCCGGCACTGCTATCCATCGCCTTTCCAAAACATAGTAGAGAACTAGTCCAGCAAAAAATCCAATGCCCAAATTAATCGCGTAGGAAACCAATGCGACGAAAATCATGATGAAAATTTGAGCTGGCGCCCTTATGTCTGAGGCAACTACTCCCAGCTCTATGCCAGCTAAGAGAAGCATTACTCCTACTATGGCTAGGGGAAACGCATTGAAGACGGTGGCCACGGACTCTGCGAATATCAATGCAAGAACGATTTCTACAATGCCTTCCATAATCATCGCCCCTCCTGTTCTGGCTCCGAACAAGTATTGAGCAGCAAGTCCACCAGCTCCATGACACAGGGGTATTCCTCCCAGAAATGTTGTAAATGTGTTTAGGAAACCCATGTTCAAGGCTAGACTCCTCGGCTGCACAGGTTTTTTGGGAAAAAGATCCTTCACCAACCCAGAAGTTGCAATCACCGCATTAGAGAGAGTCAATGGGATTTGCGCAACCCCAGCCAAGTATAGGCCCAGCAGAACGTCTCTCGGTGAAGGTATTAACAGGCTGGGGAAGTAAAAGCCTAGGCGTAGGTTTTGAGTCTTGATTGCAAGGAATGCTATGACTAGGCCGCCCGCAACTAGTAAGAAAGCAGC
>CAZAQQ010000101.1:4376-6278 GCA_964487485.1 uncultured Candidatus Bathyarchaeia archaeon
ACTAGGCCGAAGATTATGTTCGTTATCCCCATCATTAGGAACAAGCCGCAGGGATTCACACCGCAGATCATTATGTAGCCTATGATGAATGGGTTGAGAGGTCCGAAATCGCCTAGGGACCCTGCAAATTCCCTGAGGCTAAATTCAAAACCTTTAACTCTCATGCTATGGTTCCCAGACAAACTTCAATTTGCCGTGGAGATACAATATATTCCTGAACAATAAGATATTAATACTGAAAGGGGAGCCTAGATTTTTGGTAGGAAAAATTTCATGGTGAAAGCTATGGGATCGAAAGGTAAAGGGATCGCTGCAATCGTCGCCATAATCATCATTGTTGGAGCAGCCTATCTTGGCTATAGCTATTTCATGAAACCTGCGCCTGAAACTCTTGTCTTCGGCCTAGACTGGGTAGTGTACGGGAGACATGCACCGTATTTCGTAGCCCTAGACAAAGGATTCTTCGCACAAGAAAACCTCAATGTGACAATTGTTCGAGGCTATGGTTCAGCGGACGCTGTAACAAGAGTGGCAACAGGTAGAACAAACATCGGTTTCGGAGATATGTCTTCGTTGATCATTGCTAGAGCAAAGGATCCAAACATCAAAGTGAAAATGGTGGCTATGATATATGGGAAAGCACCTTTCACAGTGTTTACACTTAAATCATCTGGGATATCACAGCCCAAACAGCTAGAAGACCGCAGTCTTTCAGTAGCTGGACCTGGAGACGCAAGTTATGTGCTTTTCCCCGCATGTGCGAAAGCGGCTGGTATTGACCCAACTAAAGTAAAATGGGTTTTTGTTGAACCAGCTGTCAAAACTCCGATGCTTATGGCTGGCCAAGTTGACGCGATGACAGAGTTCATAATGCAAAAACCAGTCTTGGAGAAGGCTGCTGCAGATAAAGGCGGAATAAACGTAATCCTCTGGGCGGATTATGGTCTGAAGTTGTACAGCAACGGCATATTGATGACCGAGGACCTCATCAAAACAAAACCTGATGTTGTGAGAGGTTTTCTAAGAGCGCTTGTCAAAGGCTTTGAATATACGTTCAACAATCCAGATGAAGCTGCTACAATTATTCTGAAATACTACCCTACACTGGAAAAGGACGTTGTCAGAGCTGAAATCGACATAGTTAAAGGCCTTGCGTTGACTCCAGAAGCTCAACAGAACGGCATCGGTTACTTCAGCCCAGAAAAGGTTCAATCCACTCTCGACGCAATCGTTCAAGCCTACAAACTTGAAACGAAGATTGCAGCGGGAGACATCTACACGAACGAGTTTCTGCCACGCAAATAGCATTACCAACCCCTAACAATCCTACCATTCCCCTCTTTTTTTGGGAACTGGTGAGAAAACGATATGTTCAAAGATTTGCGAGAATTCTTAGATTTTCTGGATCGGCAAAAGGACTTAATAACAATCAAGAATTGTGAAATTAGTGACGTACCAGCTGCAGTTCGCAAAGTCTCAGACACACAAGGCCCTGCCATACTTTTCAAAGATATTAAAGGATATGACATACCTGTGGCTGGTGGAATTTTCGCCACACGAGATAGAGCATTTTCGAGCTTAAAAACATCTGAGGGACAACATCTGGAAAAAATTTCAGAGGCAGTAAGGGATCCGATTCCACCGAAACTCGTAGAAAGTGGGTCATGCCAAGAATTTGATCTTACAGGCAACAAAGTTGACTTCACAAAGATTCCAATACCCACTCACAGCGAGAAAGACGCCGGCCCATACATCACAGCTGGCCTTCAGATAACCAAGGATCCGGAAACTGGAACAAGAAATGCAGCGATATACCGGATGCAGGTAAAAGGAAAAAACAGGCTGAGTATAGAATTTCAACCATTTGCAGACATAGCAACACAGCTTGCAAAAGCAGAAAAA
>CAZAQQ010000102.1:0-3824 GCA_964487485.1 uncultured Candidatus Bathyarchaeia archaeon
ATAGCAAGCTAAACCGTAATAAGAATGTGTTTGCTAAGAAAGTTTGATTGATAAATGGCTGAATGCCATCTGACTATTGAAAAGGTTAAGCCGGAGTTCTTACCGCAGATCTATGAGATTGAGAAGTCTTCTTTCAGCCGTCCATACGCTCATTCGTTAATCAGGATGCTTGCTATAGAGCATCCGGAAACTTTCTTGGTGGCAAGGATTGAACAGAAGATCGTCGGCTATGCGGTGGCATCAGCTAACGAGCACTCCGGCCATTTATTCTCGATAGCGGTTCATCGTGACTTCCGGAGAAAGGGAATTGGGAAACGTTTGATGGAAGAAATCATTTTTGAACTGAAGTCTTTGGGCGTCCGGACATTGACCCTTGAAGTGAGGGTGAGCAATGCTGACGCCTCGCAGTTTTATCGGAAAATTGGCTTCTTGGCAGTGGGTGAGGCTAAAGCTTACTATGAGAATGGAGAAAACGCAATCGTTTATTTCAAGGCAGTTCACTAGTAACGTGGGCTGTGGAAAGCCTTTAGTCGCTTTTCTCTTTGGGTAGTGGAACTTTGAAAATCCAATTGTGGCTCTTGGATATCAACTACGAACTTGTCAACGGCCAGCCTGAGATTAGATTGTGGGGTTTGGACCAGAATGGAAATAGGGTCATGGCCTATGATAGGAGGTTCCAACCCTACTTTTATCTGCTGGTCGAGGAAGGAACAAAGGTCGAAGAAGTTATCCAGAAGATTCATGCTGAGAAGAACCGTTTTCCAAAGATAGGCAATTTAGAGGTTCAGGATAGAAGATTCTTCGGGAAAGAAGTCAAAGCAATTAAGATCATCTGCAAAGAGCCAGATGTATTGCCGAAATACGCAGATCAAATGGCGAAGATACCGGGCGTCAAAGATCACCTTGAGGATGACATACGTTTTTCAATGCGGTACATTATCGACAACAACCTGAGCCCTTGCAGTTGGCATGAAGTTGAGGTTCAGGAAGCGCCTGAGCAAACAAATCTGAAGGTTGAAAGAATCTACGAGGTTGTAGACGCGCCGAGAACTATCGAGAAGACTGGAATGCCGCCTCTGAAGATAATGGCTTTCTCAATCACATGTTTCAGCGAGAGGGGAACTCCGAAGCCTAAGGGAAACCCGGTTGTGTTAGTTTCAACTCTAACTAAGGATAGAGAAAGGAAGCAGTTTGCTGCAGCAGATGGAGATGATAGGAAAGTCCTTCAGGCATTCGTAGAGTATGTAGGTGCCTACGACCCTGACATTGTAGTCGGCTATGGGAATAACAGGTTTGATTGGCCCTACCTCATGGAGCGTTCCAAAACTCTTGGAATTAAACTTGCAGTGGACAGATCTGGAGCCGAACCACATACAAGTGTCTACGGCCATGTCTCTGTGACAGGGAGAGCAAACCTAGATCTGCTTGACATAGCTGGAGACATTCCTGAAGTCAAAATCAAGACATTGGAAAACGTGGCTGAGTTTCTAGGCATCAGGAAGAAGACTGAAAGGATATTGATAGATGAGGTTCATGTGCCCAACTACTGGAAAGACCTAGCTAAAAGGGAGATCCTCACGAAGTTTTCCGGCGAAAACGTAGAGTCTATCCTCGGCATATGCGAAGCAATGCTCAACTTCGCTTTCCAGCTCTCAAGCTTGACGGGATTGCCCTTGGATCAAGTAGCGGCAGCAGCGGTTGGCTTTCGAGTTGATTCCTACCTAGTTAAGCAGGCTCACAGGCTGGGAGAGTTAGTTCCGAGAAGATTAGAGCAACCCTACTTACTCTACAAAGGCGCCATGGTTCTCGCGCCGAAACCGGGCATTCACGAAAACATAGCAGTGTTGGACTTTGCTTCCATGTATCCTAACTTGATGATGTTGTTCAACATATCGCCGGACACGCTCATTAGGCTAGGCGAGGCAAGACCAAGCGAAGCCGCAGTTACAATACCTGAGGTTAAACATGAATTCAGAACCCAGCCACATGGTTTCTATAACGTCGTCCTTTCAAACCTCCTTTCAGCTAGAAAGGAAGTGAAACAGAAGCTGAAGGAGGTTGATCAGAAGAGCGTTGAGTATAGGGTGCTGGAGGCCAGAGAAAAAAGTTTGAAGGTCGTAGCGAACGCGACGTATGGGTACGCTGGTTGGGTTGGAGCCAGATGGTATGTTAGGGAGGTAGCGGAGTCCACAGCCGCTCTTGGAAGAGACACGATAAAGAAAGTAATTGAGATGGCTGAAAAGAAAGGTCTTGAAATCATCTACAGCGATACTGACGCCATTTTCGTCAAATACGATTTGCAGAAAATCGAAGATCTTCTGGCTTGGGTGGAGAAAGAGCTGAAGATGGAAATCAAAGTTGACAAGCTCTACAGCAGGATTCTCTTTACGGAGGCCAAGAAGAGGTATGCTGGCTTGCTAACTGACGGAACTCTAGACATTGTTGGGTTGGAAGTGGTTAGGGGTGACTGGAGTGAAGCGGCAAGGATTGTTCAGGAGAAGGTTTTGGAAATTGTTTTGAAAGGTAACCAACCGAAAAAGGCTGTTGAGTATGTTAGGCGATACATATCTGAGCTGAAGGTTGGGAAGATTCCACTAGACGAACTTATTGTTTGGAAAACCTTGACGAAGCCGGTAGAGGAATATGAAGTGAGAGCTCCCCACGTGGAAGTTGCGAAGATTCTTCTGAAAGAAGGCTGGGATCTAACGCTTGGCGACAAAGTGGGGTACGTCATAACAAAGGGCGGGGGAAAGCTTTTCCAAAAAGCGAAGCCCCACTCCATGGCTAAACCCGAGGATTTAGACATTGAGTACTACCTGAACAACCAAATCCTGCCAGCTGCATTGAGAATCCTCAAAATGTTTGGAGTGACTGAGCAGCAAGTAATGCAGGCGGAGAAATTTCCTTCACTAACCGAATATGTTAAGTGATTTCACTTACCTCAACAATTCTGTCAAGGCACCGCTCAAGGCCTTGTTCTCATGAGGGGTTGAGTTTGGGCACGTCGTGCTAGTGAAACATAAGCCAGATTCTTGATGTGGGTGTCTTTGCACTCCCACATTTGACTCGTAGAAGTTTCTTTGGTCCATCAAGGATCGTGACGTGCGGTTCTATGAATCCTCTTTTCAGCTTTGAGGAGAAATGGGGATGCCGAAAAATGATAAACACTAGCTTTAGGTTAGAGAAGGCTTTTAAGCGAAAAATATTGGTGGAGATGTAGAAAAACAGAACAGTTGTTGGATCAGCACTGGTAGAAACGATTCTTCATTGCTTGAAGATTAGGAGGATGAAGGTGCCGAAAAATGGGCTTTCACATAATAACAGTGTTGGGTCTCGATAGACCCGGATTGGTTGCTGCAGTCTCCGAAATCCTAGCGAGCGCTAATACGAACATCGTTGACATAGATCAAACGGTGATAAGAAAACTATTCGCCATGTTTATGATAGCTGACTTCTCGAATTCAACGGTGGAATTTGATGAGGTGAAGGGAAGTCTTCTGAAGAAAGCTGCAGAACTTGATGTGCAAATTTCAGTCGAACCCTACGTGTTTGACAAAGATTTCGAGAGAAGGGAAGAAAGGAAGCTAGCCCTCCTGACGATTATTGGCAAAGACAGACTTGGCATCGTAGCCAAATTCACCGGATTATGCGCAAAGAACGCCGTGAACATCGAGAGAACGAAGATGATTGCAAGAGGGGAGACCATAACGATGGAATTGCCTTTGATGCTCAAGAGGTTTTGAGAAAAGTTGCAGACGGGGTGGTAACAAGGGAAAACTTGAAGGGATTGATCTATTGCCTAAAAGAATTTAGGGACTACTAAA
>CAZAQQ010000102.1:3924-6231 GCA_964487485.1 uncultured Candidatus Bathyarchaeia archaeon
AGGGAAAACTTGAAGGGATTGATCTATTGCCTAAAAGAATTTAGGGACTACTAAATGCGGTGAGGATGCCTGTGGAGTGCATCGCATTCCTTCCAACTCAACGCGGTTGTTTACGTTTTTAAGCAGGTTGGAAAGGTTTTTTCTCAAGGGCTAGTAGTCTGCTAGGAGTTTCTGCTCTTTCTCAGAGTCTTTTTCTTTCTTCAGTTTTTCCCATTCTTCTGTGCTTATTTTTCCTCCCACTTGCTCCTTTATTTTCTTAGCTACAGCCGGGCCAATTAATGGGACGCTCATAAGTTCGGTGACGCTGGCTTTTTTCAAGTCTTTGATTTCCTTCAAACCCACGTTATACAGCGATCTAGCTCTAACTCTCCCAACTCCTTGAAGTCGAACTAGTGGAACCAGCTCCGCCTTGACTCCGTTTTCAACCCTTATCCTTGTTTCAGCCAGTCGGCTCAACAAGTCTTTATGTCCGAAAAGCTTCCCTAACTCATGGCAAGCGTAGAGAAGCCAATCCGCCATGTCGATGAGTCTGAACAAATCTCCGGGCTCTGCGCCATGTGCTTCAAGGATGTTGTCTTCAGTTGCTTCGTTTATCCAGTCTTGGAGGACCTTTGCGCATTTCAGTTCTGCGAGGAATTCTTCGTATTCAACGGATTCTACCCACTCGTCCGGAACCTTGAACATGAATTCGTCTCTATGTTCTTGTGCGAGTAAACTGAGCTTGTCAGCTTCCTTTCTCCTTGGGTAAAGTTTCGGCGAAATATCTGGGGTGTGAGATATCAGGTGCAGGAAGGTTAGCTCAGATATCTTGGCGGCTCTGTTATATAGTCCGTCGCGGATGACCACGGCGGAAACTGGGTCTATATAGAGTTCCGAAACCCTCTTTCCGAATTCGGTTGCATAAACATTGTCTCCATCTACCTTGACCATTTCCTCCTTGCAGAGGAAAGCTAGAATTTGACCAATTTTGGAACGCATTGGCCTAAAACCATATTGATGCGCATAGAAGGTTTTGCTGAAAAAATCATATAGCCCAGCTTCTGTGTAGGCAAAACTCGCGGCGATTGTTGACAGGACATGGGGTCTGAGAACTCTTTCCACAGCCAACTTCGACCATAGGCGCTCCGGGTTCGCTAACACATATTTCTGCATCAACTCGTCCTGTTCATCAACTGTCCTAGCTAGGAGGACAGCTTCGCCAAACTTGTCGTACTTCGGCCTGCCAGCACGGCCTGAGAATTGTTTGTACTCCAAAACTGAGATTGGGTACCGACCGTATCCGGGCTCATATCTCTCATAGCTGCTGATGATTACGGTTCTGGCAGGGAGGTTAACCCCAGCTGCCAAAGTCGGCGTTGCCGCTAGAATCTTTATTTTGCCGTCTCTAAACGCGTCCTCTACTATTCTCCTGTGCACATTGGCCAGTCCTGCGTGGTGGAAAGCTCCTCCAAACTTGACCTGCTGCGTTAGAGCCTCGCTGAGCCTCGTTCTTTCCCCTGAACTCAATATTCTCTGAGCTATGAGGTCTAATGACCGTTGCTCAGGCTTTCCAGTAACTCCTCTCAAGGCATTGCTGGCTTTCTTCCCCATTTCAACAGCTGCCTTTCTCGTTTCCGTGAATATGAGAACCTGCCCTCCAGCCCTTAACACATCCATGGAGATATCTAGAATTGGGTTGCCCACCGTAGCCGCAATAAGCCTAGCAGAACCATCCTTAAACTGGATTTCTCCGAGGCAAAATACTCCTTCCTTAAGCGGGACGGGACGCCAATCCGTAGTTATTGGAACTGCCCCAATCCACTGTGCGATCTCCTCAGCATTTCTTATTGTTGCACTTAATGCGAGTAGTTGAATCTGCGGGTTTATCTGCCTCAGACGTGTCAGCACCACTTCTAGAGTTGGCCCTCTCTCCTGCTCATTTAGAAGATGGATCTCATCTGCAACCACTATTGAAATGTGGCTGACCCAATGGGCTTTATGTCTGAGTAGCGAATCGCACTTTTCGTTGGTTGTTACAATAATGTCCGCCTTAGCTAACCATGGGTCGGAGCTGTCAAAATCTCCTGTGCTTATTGCTATCCTTACTCTTTCCCCATCTTTCTTTTCAATGTCTCTGTATTTCCTCAGTTCCTCAAATTTCTCGCTGGCTAAAGCCCTCAAAGGGGTCAGATATAGGGCCTTACCGTCCTTCTCCAAAACGTTCTTCAAAATGCATAGTTCCGCAACAAGAGTCTTTCCACTAGCTGTTGGACTTGCCAAAACCATGTTTTTTCCATCGAGTACACCTGCTCCTACAGCTTCCTCTTG